>WRNN01000269.1 GCA_009776595.1 Clostridiales bacterium | reverse complement strand
CACTTCAAAGAGTATGCTGGTTACGGACGTCGCGCCGGATCGCATCACGCGGGCAAAGCGAATGGCGGCGGAACTGCTGGATCATCTGGAAGGGGACAGGATCGGGTTTATTCCCTTTGCGTCGGACGCTTATATTCAGATGCCCTTAACAGACGACTACCAACTTGCCCGTATGTTTCTGGATGTGCTGGACACGGATTTGATCAGCGGCGGCGGAACCAATCTGGCTGCCGCCATTCGCCTGGCGAGCGATTCCTTCAAAAGAAGTTCGGCGGCGGATAAGGTCGTTCTGATCCTCAGCGACGGAGAAGAGCACGAAGGCGCCGGCCTGAATGTACTGCAGGGGATAGAGGACGAGCAATTAAAGATATATACCATGGGCATAGGAACAGAAAAGGGAGGCCCGGTGCCTGTCTATAGTGAAGACGGCGCCGCCGTTACCGACTATATGCGGGATGAAAACGGAAACCCCGTTACTTCGCGTCTTCAGGCCGATACCCTGATCCAATTGGCGAAGGAAGGGGGCGGCGCCTATTATCCGGCGACTTTACAGGGTGGTGAAATCGCCTCCCTGCTGAAGGATTTATCCGCCCTGCATAGGGACGAATACGAAACGGAGCGTGTCAGGCGGTTCAGGCCTTTGTATCAATTTTTCCTGGGCGCGGGCATGCTTTGCTTTCTGGTCGCCTGGTTTCTGCCGGAAGCCGGGTTCGATCAAGGCAAACTGCAGAGGAAGAGGGGGGAGGCAGCGTGAAAAAGTTCGCTTGTGTCTCCGGCATAGCGGCGCTTCTGCTTCTGGTTTTGCTCGTATCAGGTTGGGCGGATGCGAACGACAAGCTGAAAAAAGCAATCCGGGAGGGAAACGCGTACTTTGCCTCTGCAAAGTACGAAGAGGCGCTGTTATCCTATGAAAGCGCGTTGGAGGCGTCGCCGGAGAACGGGGCTTTGCACTTCAACGCCGCGCAAACCGCGTATCTGCTTGGCGACTACGAAAAAACAGCGCAATACTACGAAAAGGCAGAAGACTGTGTCGATAAGTATCTCCATGCCGGGAACGCATTTTATCGAATGGCGGAAGGGGCGGAGGACGCGACGCAGAAGATGCAGCAGTATGCCCGGGCAGTACAAATCTACAAAGAGGGCATTCTCCTCTATCCGCAGGATCTGCCGCTGAAGTATAACTATGAGCGGGTTAAAGAAAAGCTGGATGCGCTCGAAGAGGAAAGGGAGCAGGAAAGCGAAGGCGAGAGCGGCGATCAAAGTGACAACCGGAATGAAGACGAAAGCCAGGAGAGCCAGGGAGAGAATCAGGAAAGCCAAGACGCGGAGAATCAGGAAAGCCAAGACGCAGAGAATCAGGACCCGGAAAATGCCGAAAGCGCGCAAGACGAACAAGATCAAAGCGCAGAGCAGGATGGCGAACAAGACGAACAAGACCAAAGCGCAGAGCAGGACGGTGAACAAGAGGAGGCTTACGCACAGGATGAGGGGGAAGAGGGGGAGACGGATCCGGATCAGGCGGCGATCGAGAGGATCCTGGCTATGCTGGAGAACCAGGAAGAAGAAGACTTGAAGAATAATCGGGAGGTCGTTGGCGGAAAGGAGGGGGCAAATGGCTGGTAATAGACGAAAAGCAATCCTTCTGGTATTGGTCTTATGTGTCGCCGCGATGATCCGCCTCCCGCTGCTGGCGGCGCAGGAGCCTGTGTTTCGCTTGGATATGGACAGCCTGAACCTGCAGAAAGGAGTAAGCGGCAGCCTGACCGTTTCTTTGATCAATGCGCAAGGGGCGGAAATCATCAGAATAGAAGGCATGGAAGACTTTGATGTGCTTTCGGAAAGCACAAGCACCTCCATCAGCATCACCGGCGGCGGCAGCGCCTATCAGGAAGACCGGCGTTTCACGATCATGCCGAGAACGGCGGGACAGTTTACCCTGAAGGCGATGATCCGCTATAATGGCAGCGAGTATGAAAGCAACGCGCTGCCGGTAACGGTAGCCGAGGGTTCCGCCACGGAAGGAGAGGCGGAGTCCGACTTATTTGTCAAAACGGTGTTGTCTCAGGAATCGGCCTATTTGGGAGAAAAAATCATCGTGACCTATGAATTATACTCCCGCTATAATTTGGAGAATTTTGGCTTCACAGACTATACCGCCATCGACGGTGTGATGAGCAAAGACTTGCCCGCCGANCAGGGGAAAGCGGAGTCTGTTTATCTGGAAGGCGTCCGATACGCNAGATATNTGGCGAAACAATTGGTGCTGGATCCCATCAGGGCAGGTATTTATACGATTCCTTCTTTTACCCTGCAGGTGAACGTCCTCATCGACGATAGCCCGGGAAGGCTCTTTGGGGGCGGCTTGGGAAGCTTCTTCAGCCGGTCGCAAGCGGTGTATTTGCAAACGGAGGAAAGGGAGCTGACAATCAAAGCCTTGCCCGCGCAAGGCAAACCCGCGGATTTTTCTGGTATCGTGGGAGAGCTTCATTTGGATGGCCAATATAGCAGGGAAGAGCTGAATTATGGCGATTCGCTTTCTCTCAAGGCGAAGGCGTATGGTAATTGCAATCTGGATGGCTTGAAGGAGCTTGCCNGCGGGGGCTTACCGGGCTTTGCCGTTTATGAAACGCAGCAGAATATCACGGAATCCGTAGAAAACGGTCAATACCGCGCGGAGAAGGAGTTTGAGCTTATCCTGGTGCCGGAAAGCAACGGCGCCCTCAGCATTGCGCCTGTTTCTCTCTCTTACTTTAATCCGCAAAGCGCGGCATATGAAAAGGCGGAAATACCGGGCGCAACCATTAGGGTTCTCGGCGATATGCCGCAGCCAGCCGTCGGGGGAGGCGGCCTTTCGGCTGCGATGGAAACAGTAGCGATCAATCAGGTCTACTACAGGGATACAAACAAGGATTACTTTACGATACAGATGCGCAAGCAGATAGTATACGGCATAGCAGCCGGTATCGCCCTGCTGCTGGTTCTCGCGGCAGCCTTGATTTGGCTGGCGCTATCCCGAAAAAGAAAGAATACAACGCTGCAATTGCTATACCGGCAGCTGATGGCGGCTAAAGATGCACAGGAGATTTACAGCTTGTTCAATGCCATGATCCAGCATTGCTATCGCCTGAGTTTGAAGGCCAGTTCGCAAAAGGCAGTACGGGACAGCCTGCCGGACAGAACACTGGCTTCGCAAGTCGTNGATATTATGGCTTTTATGGAATCCGGAGGGCCGAAAGAGCCATTGGCGCTGAAAGAGAAAATCAAAGGGATCTTTCCTTTGCTTACGCCACTGTATGAGTCGAAGCCATGACGGAGTTTCTGCTGCGCCATATGGAGGACCTGTTGGAACAGG
>WRNN01000268.1 GCA_009776595.1 Clostridiales bacterium | reverse complement strand
TTTTTAAACCGTATTGAGAAGAAAAGGAGCGTTGTGTTTCTTGTGTCTGACTTCCTGGACGAGGGCTATGAGAGGGAGCTGAAAGCCTCGGATAATCGCCANGANNTGATTCGCATACGGGTAGCCGACAGAGCGGAGGAGCGGATTCCCGCAGGCGCCATTTTTACATTTGAGGATCTGGAGACCGGAGAGAGTATCGTGCTGGACAACATGAAACAGGANTATCAAATGACGCTGATGNACGGTCAGTCCAAAAGAAACCGGATCACNATTTATACAGATGAGGATTATGTCAAACCTTTGAGACAGTTCTTCAGGAGAAGAAGCAAACGATGAAGCGGTNGNCAATACCAGGGAAACGGATCCTATGCCTTCTCGGCTTGCTTGCCGCGCTATGCTTGTTGATGGCAGGCGCGCCGGCGCAGGCAGACGCCGGCGGCGTAACCGGCAGGCCGGATATGCAGGATATGCAGGATATGCCGGATATGCAGGACATGCCGGATATGCAAGACATGCCGGACGTGCAGGACTTGCCGGATATGCAGGATATGCCGGGCATGCAGGACATGCAGGACATGCCGGAGGGCGGGAGAAATATTTATGTGGGCGATATTCTCAGGCTGGATATCCGCGCAGAGGGCTTATCGGCCGATACGATAAGAGAGCTATTTGCTGCTTTCGAAATCGTGGAACTGACAGAAAACGGCGGCCTGTACCGGCTCTCCTTACGATGTTTCGAGCCGGGCGCCTACACGGTGCAGCTTGGCGACAAAGAAGTAGTGATTCAAGTGGCGTCAACACTGGACGATATCCTCAGAGAGGATGTGTTTGAAGGCGGCGCGGAGGCGTCGGAAGCAGGCTTTCCGTTCTATTGGCGTGTCCTGTTCATTATCGCAGCCGCCGCGTTTATNCTCTCTCTTAGTCTGTTATTGCTGAAGAATATCCGGAGAAAAAAAGCGCAATCCCTTAGCCCCTANGATNTGTTTTTGCAGCGTGCNGGCAGCCTGACGGCGGAGGAGGAGAATTACCTGGTATACTTAACCTTCTACTTCAAGGCCTATCTTGAAGCGCTGTTTCACTTTCGGATCATCGGCAAAACCTCCGCGGAGATCCTGTATGAACTGAAGGCGATTGCCGCGCTTGACGCCTTGCTGCCGGACATAGAAGTCTGGCTGAAAGAATGCGACAGGCTGAAATTCACCGGTCTGAAGGCTTCCGCTGAGGAACTGCACGGGCATTACAGGGCGTTGCTGCATCTGGCTTTAGAGGTAGAGACGACCAAATCCAAGGCGCCGGAAGAGGATACGCCGAAGGCAGGTGCAGCTTGATGCGTTTTGCGAACGGATGGTTTCTCTTACTGATCCCTGCTTTCTTCTATCTTTTTTGGGCGACGAGAAAGAAGCGAGGTCTGGCGTTTTCCAGTATCCGGCTGCTGCAGAGAACGGGGCGGACGTCAACGATTAAGCACAAAATCGGGAAAGCCCTTGTCCTGTGCGGCGTCGTATTAACCGCAACAGCGCTGGCAAGGCCGCAGACGACGGAAATAACAGATTTTATACAGCAGCAGGGTATCGATATAGCGATGCTCCTGGATGTATCCGGCTCCATGCAATCCGTGGATTTCGAACCGAACCGTCTGGAAGTCGCCAGAAAGACTATTGACGACTTTATCGCCGAAAGAGTCAGCGACAGGATATCCCTGGTTATCTTTGCGGGATCTGCCTATACCCGTATTCCCCTGACCCTGGATCATGAGGTGCTGCGGGCGTCGCTGGCGGAGGTGTCGATTGCGTCCGTCAACCTGGACGGCACAGCCATCGGCATGGCTATTTCCGTCGGGCTGAATCGTCTGAAGAAAAGCGACGCCGCGTCCAGAGTGATGATATTGGCTACGGATGGAGAGAATAATGCGGGCGCCATCGATCCGGTTACGGCAAGCAATCTTGCCCGGGAACTGGGGATACGAATCTATACCATCGGGATAGGCAGCGATACCCTGATCCTTCCCTCGCAAAACATCTTTGGGCAGACGCAATATCTGCAGTATGAAGGAGGCTTTGATGAAGCCCTGCTGAAGCGAATCGCGGAAACGACAGGCGGCCAATACTTCCGGGCGATGGACGCCAAAGCCTTGGAGCAGGTCTTTGATACGATTAACGCCCTTGAGAAGACAGAGTTCAACGAGGATAACTACAGAGAGTATCATGAGCTTGCCTTTCCGTTTATCATGGCGGCGCTTCTGCTGCTGTCGGCGGGCGTCATTCTGGATAAATATCATTATGTGCAAATACCGTAGCGTGGGCTGCCGCCTATAGGTTGCAGCGAAGCGGCATCCCCTAGTAAAAGGACTGCCAGTCATGGAGGTTTATGTTGTTTAGCGATCTGGAGTTTAAATATCCCGGCTATATCCTGTTTCTGTTGCCTGCTATGGCGGCGCTTGTCTTTTATATTCTCTCTTTTCGAAAGAAGGAAAGGATCATCGCCATCCTTCAGGCAGGCTTCCGGACACGCTATAAAGCGATACGCGCTGTCCTTCTTGGCGCCGGTTTGGCGCTGATGGTCGCCGCCCTTATGGGCCCTCAGGTTTTCACGGGATATACGGAGATCCATAAGGAGGGCATGGATATCTATATACTTATCGACACTTCAAAGAGTATGCTGGTTACGGACGTCGCGCCGGATCGCATCACGCGGGCAAAGCGAATGGCGGCGGAACTGCTGGACCATCTGGAAGGGGACCGGATCGGGTTGATTCCCTTTGCGTCGGACGCCTATATTCAGATGCCCTTAACAGACGACTATCAGCTTGCCCGTATGTTTCTGGATGTGCTGGACACAGATTTGATCAGCGGCGGCGGAACCAATCTGGCTGCCGCCATTCGCCTGGCGAGCGATTCCTTCAAAAGAAGCTCTGCGGCGGATAAGGTCATCCTGATCCTCAGCGACGGAGAAGAGCACGAAGGCGCCGGCCTGGATGTACTGCAGGGTATAGAGGACGAGCAATTAAAGATATATACCATGGGCATAGGAACAGAAAAGGGAGGCCCGGTGCCTGTCTATAGTGAAGACGGCGCCGCCGTTACCGACTATATGCGGGATGAAAACGGAAACCCCGTTACTTCGCGTCTTCAGGCCGATACCCTGATCCAATTGGCGAAGGAAGGGGGCGGCGCCTATTATCCGGCGACTCTACAGGGCGGTGAAATCGCCTCCCTGCTGAAGGATTTATCCGCCCTGCATAGGGACGAATACGAAACGGAGCGTGTCAGGCGGTTCAGGCCTTTGTATCAATTTTTCCTGGGCGCGGGCATGCTTTGCTTTCTGGTCGCCTGGTTTCTGCCGGAAGCCGGGTTC
>WRNN01000267.1 GCA_009776595.1 Clostridiales bacterium | reverse complement strand
GGGGGATCATCGGCGGCAGGACGGCGGAGCGTTTCGACCCGGACGCGACCATGTCGCGGGCGGAGTACGCCGCCATCGTCACCCGCGCTTTGGGCTTGCCGCAGAAAACGTCTTCTGTATTTACGGATGTGCGCCCCTCCGCGTGGTATGCGGCCGCGATAGGCACGGCGTATCACTATCAGCTGGTAAGCGGCGTGTCGGCGACGAGCTTTCTTCCGGAGGGAACGATCACACGGCAGGAAGCGGCTGTGATGACAGCCAGGGCGGCGAAGCTTGCCGGCATGGATACGGCGATGCAGGATTTCGCCGTACGCAACACGCTGGCGCAATTCGATGATTATCGGGATGTGGCGGACTGGGCCGGCCCCATGCTTGCGTTTTGCTATGCCGAAGGCATTCTGGACAGCGCCGCCATGACGATTCGGCCAAGGGACGCCGTTCTGCGCTGCGAAGTAGCCGAGATGCTGTATAACATGCTGGACAAGGTCGATTTGTTGTAAAGTGGACGCCGCTTCGATTGGGTTATGGGCGGCAACTCACATTGTATTGGGAGGGAATTCCATGCGGAAGTACAAAACCGGAATCATCCTCGCCGCGGCAATAATCGCCGTACTCGTCGCCTCTTTCATGCTGGGCGGCAAGGACAGCGGAAATGCCGTCGCCCCTGAGGCCCTATCGATACCGGACGCATCTCCCGCCCGGACGGAAGAACCGGCGCAGCTTGGCGGCAGCGGGGAGAATGGGGCTTTCAGCGTTCTGCTCTCTGTACGCTGCGATATGTTACTGCGCAATATAGAACTGCTCGATGAGGACAAACGGGAACTGGTGCCGGAAGACGGCGTCATCCTGCCGCTGACAGAAGCACTCGCCTATGAGGGGGAGAGCGTGTTTCAGGTTCTGCAGCGGGAACTGAAGCGGGCGGGAATCCACCTGGAGTTTATGAGTACGCCTATTTATAACAGCGCGTACATCGAGGGCATCCACAATTTGTATGAGTTTGACGCGGGCGAGCTGTCCGGCTGGATGTACAGCGTCAACGGATGGTTCCCTTCTTATGGTTGTTCCCGTTATCAACTGGCGCCTGGCGATGTGATCGACTGGCAGTATTCCTGCGAATTGGGGCGCGATTTGGGAGAGGAAGGGCTCGATGGGTTCCAGAAGGACGAGTAGGGAAAGACTTTGCGAAAAGCAAAAAGGGGGATGGATAAGCGGTGGATCAGAAGATGAAGAAAGATAGCTTTGCCGGTTTCCATCCTCTGGTGAATTTGCTCTATTTTAGCGCGGTCATCGGCTTTGCCATGTTCTTTACCCATCCTGCCTGCCTGGGTATTTCCCTGATCTGCGCGATTTCCTATTCTCTTTATGTGAATGGGAGAAAGGCGGCGAAATTTATACTGGTTTTTATGCTGCCCATGCTGCTTTTTACCGCGTTGATCAATCCCGCTTTCAACCATCAGGGCATCACGATCCTGACTTATCTGCCCAGCGGAAACCCCTTAACCCTGGAATCGATCGTATATGGCGTCGCCGCGGCAACGATGCTCATCACCGTCATTTCGTGGTTTAGCTGCTTAAATTCTGTAATGACTTCGGACAAACTGGTTTATCTGTTCGGACGGTTGATACCGGCTTTGTCACTGGTACTGTCGATGGCGCTGCGGTTCGTTCCCCGCTATAGGGAGCAGCTCAAGATCATCGCCAACGCCCAGCACTGCGTCGGACGGGGCGGAATAGATGGAAATATCTTGCAAAAAATGAAACATGCTGTCAAAATACAATCCATCATGGTAACCTGGGCTTTGGAGAACGCCATCGAAACCGCTGACAGCATGAACGGGCGGGGCTATGGCCTGCCCGGGCGAAGTTCCTTCTCCCTCTATCGTTTTGACAGGAGGGACGGCTATGCGCTTTCCTATATTGCTGCCTGCAGCGCGATCGTGATCAGCGGCACAGTATCCGGGGCCTACAGCTTTCGCTATTTCCCTTCTGTAAGAGGCCTTTGGACGGGGCTGCCGACGATACTCCTGTTCATCGCCTATTTAGCCCTTTCTGTTTTTCCCATGATCATCAATATCCGTGAGGACCTGCTTTGGAGATCTATCGAATCGAGAATTTAACATTTATCTATCCGGGACGGGAGGAAGCCGCGCTTCGGGCAATAAGCCTGAGGATTCAGCAAGGCGAGTTCGTCACGATATTCGGACCTTCAGGCTGCGGCAAGACAACGCTTCTTCGGCAGCTTAAACCCTCTGCGGCGCCGCATGGGACGAAAACCGGTCTGGTCCGCTTCTGCGGCGTCCCCCTCGAACACTTGTCTCCCTATGACGGGGCGGCTAAAATCGGCTTTGTGTTGCAATCCCCGGAGAATCAGATCGTTACCGACAAAGTCTGGCATGAACTGGCTTTCGGCTTGGAGAGCCTGGGAATGAAAACGCCGGAGATCCGTCTCCGGGTTGCGGAAATGGCAAGCTTCTTCGGTATACAGACCTGGTTCAACAAAGCGGTGAGCGAATTATCGGGCGGACAGAAACAAATGCTCGCCCTGGCGTCGATTATGGCGCTGCAGCCCTCTGTGCTGATTCTCGACGAACCGACGAGTCAGCTTGACCCCATCGCCGCGGGAGAGTTTCTTTCCGCCCTGGGCAAAATCAACCGTGAACTGGGCGTGGCGGTAATCCTTACGGAGCATCGGCTGGAGGAAGCGCTTCCGCTGTCCGGCCGCGCGCTGGTTATGGACCGTGGGTGTATCACAGCGGACGGGACGCCCCGTGAGGCGGCTTTACAGCTTAGGGAACAAAGAAGCGGGATGTTTTTTGCCATGCCTGCTCCCATGCGAATATGGGCGGCGGTTTCGGCAGGAAGCTATGATCCGGATGAGGCGCCGGTCACTGTGCGGGAAGGCGCCGATTGGCTGGCGAAGCAGATCATTATCGACGACACCTTTGCGGAAGGAAGCCGGGAGGCCCTCGCTTCCCGGGCGGAAGCGAGGGAAGCGGTTAAGCTCGAAGGCGTCTGGTTCCGATATGAGAGAAATCTGCCCGATGTGATTAAGGATCTGTCCTTTCAGGCGAATTACGGCGAAATCACGGCGATTCTGGGCGGCAACGGCACAGGGAAGACGACGACTCTCTCGCTGATCGCCGGATTGGTGAAACCCTACCGGGGAACGGTCGCCTCCGGTAGCGATCTGTATACGCTTCCCCAGAATCCCCAGACTTTGTTTATCGCAAAAACAGTCCGCGAGGATTTGTTGGAAATGCTTTCGGAGCAAAAGATAGCTGGAGAAGAGAAGCAAAGACGGCTTGCGCTCATGGTGAAGCTATGCCGGCTCGAAGACTTGTTAGACAATCACCCT
>WRNN01000266.1 GCA_009776595.1 Clostridiales bacterium | reverse complement strand
TGAAAGTTTTTATACAAGGATATAGATTTTTAAATTTTTTGTAGTATGATAGATGGCATGGAGTACATCGGTATCATCAACAGAATAATCGAAGCGGAGCACAGCGCCCAAACTATCGTAGGCGAAACCCGACGTCAAAAGGACAACCTGCCGGAGATCCTCGCGGAAGAAAAACGCAAATTGTCTGAAGAATACCGACAGCAAGCCGACCAGCAGATCAAAGCGTATCGGGAGGAAGAAGAAAAGCAAAGGGACCTCCAATTGGATCGGCTGCGGCAGGAATTGTCGTCCGAACTCGACCGTCTGGACAAACGGGCGGCGTCTATGAAGGAAACCTGGGTTTCCACCCTCTTTGCCAAGGTAATCGGTCATGCTGATTAAGCTGATTAAGTACAGCGCGGTAGCCGCTAAAATACGGGCGATGTACGGCAACCGCCTGCGTGAGGAAGACTTCGCCTATTTGGCGGCATGCAAGAGTGTTTCCGCCGCGACGGCTTTTCTCAAGGCGCACCCCGCCTGGAGCCTGATATTGGACGAAGCCGCGCCGGCGGACATACACCGCGGCCAACTGGAAAGAATGCTTCGCAATTCCCTTCTGGAAGAATACCAGCGTATTTTTCAGTTTCTTACCAGCGAAGACCATCCGCTGATGAAGTATCCTTTGCTGCGCTTTGAAATCGAGCAGATCTTGTCCTTCTTACGCCTGATGCGATCCGGCGCGCCGCAAGAATACCGCTACTCGCCTCCCTCGTTTTTTCAGCAAAAGAGTAAAATCAACTTTCCCGCTTTCAGCCGGTGTACGGATTATACTTCTTTTTTAGAAATTCTTCGCCCTACGGATTTCTACCCGGTCCTCGCGCCACTGGCTTCCCCGTCCGAACCCCTCCCGGCGTATCCAATGGTTGATCATGTCCTGGAATCTTATTTTTTTTCGACCATGTTATCCGCCATTGACCGATACTATCACGGGACGGTGCGCAAGACGCTGGAATCCTCCGTAGCCATGCAGGTAGACATCCTCAATATTATCCACGCCATCAGGCTTCGGCGGTTTTTATCCGACAGGCATGCCGACATTTCCGGTTATCTTATCCCGTTTTATTTCCATATCACGCAGGAATGGATCGGGAAAGTCTATTCGGCGCCGGATGAAGACGCGGTCTCCCTTCTCCTTAGTTCGTCNGATTACCGAAAGGTTTTCGCCAGCTATACGGAGGAAACCATTGAAGAAAACTACTATCGCGCGTTATACGAGTTTAATATCCGGCATATCCGTACGGGCGTGCCAAACGTCTATACGCCGATGGCTTACCTGTATCTCAAAGAAATCGAACTGAAAGATTTGATCACCGTGATTGAGTGCATACGCTACGGCGTATCGCAGGATAAAATGCCTGCGCGTATCGCCGGCGCTTCATNGCGGCACACTATATAAATAAGGAGACGGTTCCATGTCCGTATCGCCGATGAAGTTTATATCCATCGTAGGCCCGCTGGAGGAGTTTGAGCAGGTTGTGCGCTCCTGTATTCTGAATTGGGAGTTTTATCCGGAAAACGCGTCAAAGGCGCTGGGCGCCGTCAGAAAACTGTACCCCTTTGATCAGCAGGATCCCTATACCGACCTCCTGGCGGAAGCCAAACGAATCGCCGGCGTCACCGGACTGGTCCTGGATTATGTCGATTTCATGGATAGCATGCCTTTGGATAGTCAGGCTGCTGAATCCTGCTTTTTAGCGCTTGAAGAACGCTTTGCGCGTTTAGGCAAAGAGCGTCTCGATCTGCAGGAACTGATCCGCTCCAATGAGCTGATCCTTCGTCAGCTTTCCCATTTTCGCGAGGTGAACACTTCCTATCAGAACTTTTTTCAATTCACCTATGTCACCGTTCGTTTCGGGCGTATGCCAAGGGAGTCCTATGATAACTTCCGGCAAACTATGGAGGATCGCCAGGATCTGTTTTTCTTTCCTACCGGCATTGAGACAGAATATGTATACGGCGTATATCTAACGCCCCGGCTAAACGCAGAGCAGGTCGATTCTTTCCTGGCTTTGCTGCTTTTCGAGCGCATCTATATCTCTGACAAGGTTCGGGGTTCCGCTTTCGAAGCGAAAAAAGCCCTCGAAGATGAGAACGCGGACGCGGAAAAACGTCTCGCTGAGATTGACAAAGAACTGCAATCCCTTCTGGATACGGAACGGGAATCCTTTCTCCGCTATTACTCCTACATCCGTTACATGGAGGAAGCCTTTGCCATAGGCCACTATGCCGCGCATACCAAAGATAACTTCTATCTCGCCGGATGGACGCCCGCGACGGAACTCGAGGCCTTCACCGGTGCGCTGGAAGCATTCCCGTCTGTCCATTGCAACGTCAACGACCCTGAGCACATGCCTCATGTCAAGCCCCCGATCAAGCTGCATAACGCCCGGGTCTTCAAGCCATTTGAGGACTTCGTCAGCATGTACGGCCTGCCTTCCTATGGCGAGCTCGATCCGACCCCTATCATGGCGATTACCTATACGCTGGTATTCGGCATTATGTTTGGCGACGCGGGACAAGGCCCGGTTCTGGCGCTGATTGGCTACTTTCTGTGGAAACTGCGCCGCATGTGGCTTGGGCGAATCCTGGTCTATGCAGGCTTTTCTTCTTGCTTTTTTGGCCTTCTGTATAACAGCTTCTTTGGCATGGAAGGCTTTTTCCCCTATGAAGGCTTTTCTGTGATGGACAACACCAACACCATTCTTTTGGTTGCGGTAGCCTTGGGCTGCACACTTCTTTCACTGGCGATGGTCTTGAATATCACCAACGGGATCAGACAAAAAGATATGCAGAAGAGCTTTTTTTCAGCGAACGGTTTAGCCGGGCTTATTCTGTACTGGGCGCTGATTCTCAGCGTCTTGAAAGTCACCGGCTTTTTGGACGGTCCCCTGCCCTTCCCGCTTTTAGCAGCCCTCATCATTTTGTCCTTAACACTGATTTTTTTGGGCGAACCCCTGGGAAAGGTTTTATCCGGAAAACGCGCCCTGATGTCGGAGGGTATCGGTGATTATGTCATGGAAAACCTTTTTGAACTGGTGGATGTCCTCCTCTCCTATATGACGAATACCATCTCCTTTCTGCGTGTAGGCGCTTTTGCCCTGAGCCATGCCGGTATGATGCTTGTGGTGTATCAGCTTGCCAGAGGCGGCGGCGGCGTTGGGAGTGCAGGCAATCCGGTCGTCATCGTCTTTGGCAATTTACTGGTCATGGGCATCGAAGGCTTGCTGGTGGGCATTCAAGTCCTGCGGCTTGAGTTTTATGAAATTTTCGGTCGTTTTTATACCGGAGACGGAGAGCAGTTGATCCCCAGTTTCGTTGAT
>WRNN01000265.1 GCA_009776595.1 Clostridiales bacterium | reverse complement strand
TGATCCTGAGGTTGATTTCCGCGCCGTCCGTAAAGCCCTTAAACCCGCTGAGGAGACCGAGTACCGTGTTGCGCAGTATTTTTTCCATGAAAGGCTGCATATCGATTTGTTTCCCGTTGATGACGAGGTCTGTGCTGCGATTACCCGCGCAGTCGCTTCGCTTCGCTTCACCCCGCAGAATTTTCGCGGCCATCGTCCAACAGTCGCTGCCGCAAAAGCCGCAGTGTCCCGGCTCCGCGTTCGGCAGCAGGTCGAAGACTTTTTCTTCGATTAAATCTGTAAACGCGGCGATATCGGCGACAGCCGAAATCGCTGGTCGCCCTTTATACGCCTTGATTTCATCGGCGACCCGCCCGGATACGCAAAATACGAGCTCGCTCCATTTTTCTTCCAGATCTTCAACCTTGCTTCCTGTCATGATCATCGGTATCGCATAGTCCCGGACGCCTTCACATACCACATAGTCACAGTCGCTATAGAACGAAAGGATTTTTCGCATATCCAGTTTTTCGGGATATAATACGTCGGTTTCCTTCAGCCCTCTTGCCGTAACCGGCGCTGCGCCCGCCGCGCTATGGCGCCGGGTGTTGCTCCCTTGTTCCCGGTCAATGGCGAAGTTCTCATTATGTATTTCTTTGACGGAACCCACCTTATACCCACGCCGGATCAGTTCTCCGATGACCAGCTCGATTGTTGTGGTTTTCCCGCTGTCGGAATAGCCGCATAGACTGAAGACTTTCATTTTTGCTTTCCTTTCCGCTCTTTCTGCCCCTGATGTCCTTGCTTCAATCCACCGAAAAATCTGCAAGGAATAGCGCTGTCTGCGCCAGGGCCTTTCCCCGGTGGCTTATCTTGTTCTTTTCTTCCATCGGCAGTTCCGCTATGCTCAGATCGCTATCGGGTAACAGGAATAAAGGATCATAACCGAATCCGCCGCTGCCCTTTGGTTCAAAGCCGATCCGCCCTTCACATGTCCCGTAGGCGGTATGAAGTACTTTCTCCGGGGACGCCAGCACGATAACCGCCACATAACGGGCTGACCGGCTGCCGGCCGGCGCATCGCGCATCCGCTCCATGAGCAAGGCATTGCAGGCTTGCTCGTCGCCTTCCGGTCCGGCGTAACGGGCGGAGTATACGCCCGGCGCCCCGTTCAGCCAGTCCACTTCCAGCCCGGAATCATCGGCCAGCGACAGGATGCCCGTATACCCGGCGGCGCCTCTGGCTTTGATCACCGCGTTTTCTTCGAAGGTAGCGCCTGTCTCCTCCATCCGGTCATGCAGTCCGGCATAACGCCCGCTAATTATGTTTTCCACTTCCGCTTCGTCGCCTGCTGCGGGAGGCAGCCCTCCCAGCTCTTCGCGCCTCCATAACGCGGCAAGATCCCCGATGGACAGGACCTCCCATGGACCGTCTTTCAGCAGGCGCCTGATCTCCCTGATCTTTCCCGGATTGCTTGACGCAACCAGCAGCCTCATAGAAAATCCGCTCCCAACACTTCTTTTTGATAAAGGATCAGTTGATCGATCCCTTCTTTGGCCAGATCCAAAAAGTCCAGCATCTCCTCGCGGCTGAAAGGCGTCCCCTCGGCGGTTCCCTGGATTTCCGAGAAAGCGCCGCTGCCGGTCATGACCACATTCATATCCACGATGGCGCGGCTATCTTCCTCATAAGACAAATCCAGGCAGTTTCCTTCGCCTTCGATCTTGCCTACGCTGACGGCTGCCAGCCAGTCCCGCAGCGGCATCGTATCCAGCAACCCTTCGCGCTGCATCTTGCGGAAAGCAAGGGCAAGGGCGACGAAGGCGCCCGTCACGGCGGCGGTTCTGGTACCGCCGTCCGCCTGAAGCACATCGCAATCCAAGGTGACTGTGCGTTCGCCCAGCTTGCTCAAGTCCACCACAGAGCGCAGAGATCGCCCGATCAGCCGCTGTATCTCGCTGGTTCGCCCGGAAGGCTTGCCGGCATTGACTTCTCTTGCGCTTCGCGTCTGGGTCGCCCGCGGGAGCATCGCATATTCGGCTGTGACCCAACCCCTGCCGGAAGCCTTGAGAAACGCGGGGACCCTATCTTCTACCGTGGCGTTGCATAATACCGCCGTATCTCCCATCTCGATCAGGAGGGAGCCTTCCGGCCATCGGGTATAGCCCTTCGTCATATGCACCGGACGTAACTGCCGGCTCTCTCTTCCGTCTGTTCTGCTCAAAACGATCGCCTCCCGGCTTCTTCTATCGGACGTCCCAGCATAAGGCCGCCGACGATTTGGAAACGTTCTGTGTCTCCGCTGCAGTAGAAACGCCGGCTTCCTCCCTCGCTCCCGGAAGCCTCATTCCGCATGGATTTGGCGACTAAATAGGCCTTCACCATATCCGCCAGCGCATCGGCGGGATCCACCACCCTGACGCCCGGCCCAAGAAAGGACGTGATGGCAGCTTGCAGGAAGGGATAATGGGTACAACCAAGGATCAATGTACGGACGCCCGCGTCACGCATGGGCGTCAGATAGGCTTCTATCGATCGCTCCACTGCGGGTCCCTCCGCGATCCCCTGCTCCACCAGCGGGACAAAATCAGGGCAGTCCTGCGCATAGAAGGCCCTTTCAGGCGCTTTCTCCGCGAATGCTTTCTGGTAAGCGCCGCTTCGCACCGTGCCGCTGGTTGCGATAAAGCCTATCGGGCTGTCCCCCTCCCCGTCCGTCGCAAAAGCCCCGGCCAAGACGGCTTCCATCATACCGATCACCGGTACTTCGGTTTCTTCCCGGATGGCGTCCATCCCCAGGACGGTGGAGGTGTGACAGGCGACAAGCAGCATCTTGCAGCCGCAGCTGAGCAGCCATTTCCCGATTTCCAGATTAAAGCGGCGAATCTCGGACTGGCTGCGGTTTCCGTAAGGCGCCCTGGCTGTATCGCCAAAGTAGATATAGTTTTCTTCCGGCAGCTTTTTCTCCAGGATCCGTAAAACCGACAGCCCCCCCACGCCTGAGTCAAAGATGCCGATCGGCTGCTGATTATCCATCGTCATTCAACCTCCGTCCGCCTTTCGTCCGCCTTCCGTATGAACCTTCCCTTATTTCTGCTTTTCCGTAAAACCGGCGCCGGTGGTTTTGCTTTGCCGCATCACGCCGCCGCGGAACTTTTTCGCGTCGCTGACGATCATAAACACATCCTCATCCCAGGCGGATACAGTTTCTGAGAAACGCTCCACTTGCTTCCGTTCAAGCAGCACTTGAAGGATGAATTGAGGGCCGGAACGCCCGGCGCCTTCCAGCACCGTGACGCCGTGTCCGTTTTCCCGCAGGATCTCCGCCAGCCGCAGGGGTTCTTTCATGGTAATAATCTGCACATATTGTATGCCTATAGCCAGTCTCTCTTCAA
>WRNN01000264.1 GCA_009776595.1 Clostridiales bacterium | reverse complement strand
TTCGTCCAATCAGCAAGTGCCACAAGAAAATCACTTAGCCAGTATTTTTCCCGCCATCGCTTGTAGTTTTCCAACTCTTCATAGATACGGCTGTCGGAATCNTCCGCTTCCAAAAAGCACAGTATTTGCGGATAAACCTTCCTNCCCTTTCGTATCAGGGCTTCGACGCCATATTTCATGGAATAGAATACCTCGAGTACTTTNACGGCGTCATACAGGCGCGGGCCATCGTAATGGGGATCAAAAAATTCCCGGTCGTTAGACTCGCTAATAAAAGCATTNAACGGGAATGTTAACGTCTCCTGTAAATACGCGGGCCAATCCCGCTCCTCGCCTTGAAGAANGACGCNTNCCTCTATTCGCGCATTTTCATGCATAACGTAGACTGCTTCGCAGTTTGGACATTCATATTTGTATAATTGTTCCTTTTCGTTAAAGCTGATTTTGAGATTTTCTATTTTGTTTCCACAAATGATGCAGCACTCCTCCGCATCTTCAAAAATATCATCATAATCATCGTCATCGTCGTCAGGTTCACGCAAATTGACCGGGTCGTCAAAACGCATTTGAAGCAAATCTTCTTTTGAAAATTTCATGAGCATATCCTCCTTAGATGCGGGAGAACCCTGAAAGAATTCTCGTCCTGCGTATTTATTTCCGGGAACTTCTTCATCATACCACAAATTAAGGATGAGCATGAAGCTGGTGGAAGAAAACAGCTTTTTCTATGGATTAATTCGACATTCCTGCTATAATGAAACGATGAAGAAATGTAGATTAAAATCATAATAGGTGATAGCCTTTATTAGGATTCATATAGAAAAGAATACACTATGGGACGTGCTTGACACATCAGTGCGAATGCCGGCATGGTTCACCTGGCTAAACGGCTCTATTGCACCATAATCAGAGCGGCTATGTCATGCATGGACTCACCTATTGCTCAGAATGATCGGGTTATCTGAGCAAAGATTCGTTCTATGTATTTGGAGGAGACACGCGAATCGGTTATGGAAGGGAAGAACGGAATGTCTAAGAAAAATGATATACAAGCAAGCGAGACGAAAGACGATAAAGCGATAGGCGGCAAATCGCCGGGGGCTTGGATCGTTAACCAGTTTAAGATGCATAAAGCCGTATCGGCAGCCGTTACGGTTTCGGCCGCGGCGGTTCTCATTGTGGGAATCCTTTGGTTCTGCGGTGCGTTTATGCCGAAAGCGCAATGGGATTACCTGCCACACCGCGCGTACATCCTGGCGCCAGCCGAGGAACCGGAGCCGCAGACGCTGGCGGAGCTATTGCACTCCGATAGCCCCAGCATCGAAAGCTTACTCAAGAATCCTGCTATCGCGGAGGAGATCCTCAAAGCGGAATCAGTCAGCGAAATAGTCAGCTCCAGACGTACCTTAAATAACCTCAGCGAACTGGATCGGCAGATTACGGCGTGGATCGAAGAAATGCCCGGTCAAGTGTATATGCTTGACCTGCCTGCCGAAGAAGGGGGAACCTCACCGGGGACGGTGGCCGAACCCGCAACAGAAACGACGCAGACAACGGCAGGGACGGCAGGCGCAGGGATGCAAGATGTGGCCTCGGCTGCCGCAACGACGCTTGGATTGTCTGTACCCGGCGATACTGCTTTCGTCACAGCAGCGTTCAGCGGGATAACACCCCCTGCCGCGATATCCGCCGCAGCCGTATTTCCTTATGCCACGATCGACTCACTCGCTTTCGACGAAGCCTCCGGCGCCTCGCCAGCCTCGAGGACGATGACGATGTCTGCGTCAGCGCAGGCGTTCCTGGAGCAGGGCGCGACGCTGTCGGCTGTACAGTCGGCGATACAAAGGCTGACGGCGCCTTCGCCTTTTATTGACGATACGATGCCCATTCCGCCCGCCATCAACCTGAAGGGGATATGGCAGGACGGTGAAGCGCTCCTGCACCTGATGCCGGAAGCCGATTGGTTTACGGAGTCCGGTTATACCGTCTATCGTATCATCGACGGGCAAAGCGAATTGATCGCCGAAGGGATCGCCGCGATCCCGGCGACGGGCGAAAGCCCGGACGTCAGCAGCGTCTATGACGATCCGCAGGACAGGGAAAGCATCCAATACCTCTACCGGGAAGCGGATCTGCGAAGCAAACAAACCAGCCTGGGCATGAGCGAAGTGCAGTTTAGGGAAAAGTTCTATGTCACGAACCCCCTCGCTCCTCAAGACGTGTTTTCCGGTGCGGAGGATTTTGTGTGGCTGCGGGAGACATTGCGCACCAGGCCGGGAAGCATGATCACATCGATCAGTTGATACCCCAGCTGGATAAGGAAATCAGCCAGCCCATCCTGGTGATGGACAAGCAGCTTGTCGCAGGCGGCGCGGGCGGCGGTTTATCCGGTCAAACGAATCTTTGGGCGCAAATATCTGTCGTCCAGGATAGGACGATGCGCGGCAGCAATGCTTACCTGGCTTTGATGACCGATGTGCAGATGGAGGAAGAAATCGCTTTAGGGCGGTTGAAGGAGTATCGGTTCCTGGATGGGCGCTCCGGAAGCGGGATGCAGGACAGGGAACTGTTGGCAGCGGTAAAACAGGAGCAGCAAAAGCGAAAAGCCGCCCAGGAGGTCCTGGAGGCCAGGCAGCAACTGGCGACGCTGAGCTATGTGGACCAGGAGTTTGCCGAAGCCGCGGAACTTCTGATCCATGACGACTTAGCGGCCCTCGGCTTGGAAGAAGGCACGCCGGTCCTGTACCGGATAAGCGCCCCGGGCAGTCCCGTGAGCGCCTCCCTGGAGCTAACCTATGGCGTGGAGTTAAATCTTAGCCAGCCCCGGGGGCTGGACGGCATAGGGATAGACGGCTTGGTCATGCTGCGCTGGGATGAGGCCGATATGCCCGAATCCGGCATCATCATCGGTTATGACGTCGAGCGCAAACTGACCGGCGAAAACGAATTCACCAGGAGAAACGAAGTGCCCGTGGCCATCTCCCATATGTTGGACGACAGGGCCGGCTATATGGAATCCGTGGTCTTCTTTGAGGAAGAAGTAGAAAACGGCGTGGGGGCCCAATACCGTATCCGTGCATTGGACATCTTCGGGCGCGCCAGCGGGTACTCCGACGTCTTTGTCATCAACGGGGACTCTCCCCGTCAGCCTGCCGTGGTGGAGAAGGTGACGCCGCCCAATACCCCGGGCGTGGGCGCGCCTATAACTGCAGCGAAATTAAGGGAAGAACTGTCAGGCGGTAGCGCCGGGGCAAGTATTTCCGAAGCGGTACAAGCGTCCCATGCGGCAAACCAGAGACAAAACGGCGTCATGCTGCCTATTTACACCGAATCCGAAGACGCGGTACGCTTCACCGTTTACCGGGCTGTTGCTGTGGGCGCGG
>WRNN01000263.1 GCA_009776595.1 Clostridiales bacterium | reverse complement strand
CTCGATCCACACGGCAAACTGATTGCTTGCCGAACCGGATTGCCCCACATAGTTAAAGGAGATGACGAGCTCGCCGGAGAATGGGCTTGCCGAAACAGGCGCATCGGCTTCGCTTTCGCTTTGACCGGCTGCCGGGGGAGAAACGGACGCTGCCGTGGACGGCGCTGTGAAGGATTCTCCCGATGAGGTTCCTTCTGATGAGGTTCCTTCTGTTGAGGTTCCTTCTGTTGAGGTTCCTTCTGTTGATCCTGCCTGCGTTGTTTCGTTTTGTTGGTTTCTTTCCGAACAAGCGCATAGCAGGATGATCAGGCAGATAAGAAGCAGTGTGAAGATTCTCTTGTTTTGTTGCATACTACCCCTCCTTCTCTTCCATCATACCACAATATACTACAACAAATTATCATGGATTTTCACGACACAAAAAGAATCCTAATTACGTATGAGTGTTGGCAGTAAAGACCATCCTTTTGCCGCCTAGCCAGGCATAGGATCCACGTATCTGAGGGAGGCTTTCCCTCAAGAGCGGCAATGCGCGTTTACGGTTCATCTTTACAGTTATTTCTTTCTTGCCAACCGTGATGTCCCCATAATTATCAATGAAAGTGTCAAACAATGTCTGTGCCCTGTTGTGCGAATACCCCGGCAATTCCGAAGCAAGGAGACGGTAGAGATTGTGGGCTAAAATCGTCATCGTAAGGTCAAAATCAACCTTAATCACTATGCCGGAACTGTTTCGGTTTAAGTGGAAAAAATGGATCTGTTCGGAAATCTCCGTTTCAATCAGCCATCGCTTTGCATATTTGCGGATCAGATCTCCCGCACTGATGTTGAAATCGTTCGTTAGAATCGTAGCCGGTTTGATGCTGTTCCCTTTGATAAAGGTTTGCCTTAGCTGCCCTTGACCATATCGCTGGTTTGTTGTTGTGCTTTCACTGTAGGATACGGTACGTGATTTGTGGTTGGATTTCTCGACCCTGACGGTATGCCATTGGGCAGGGGGGATTTGCTGGACTTTCTCATTCAGGTTCTTGCTTTTGCGCTGGATGGTGATAAATTTGATCCCTTCCGCGTTAATGTGGCCCAGGTTCTCCAGCGTGGTGAACTTGCTGTCAAAGACCACATAATTGATCTTCTTCCCGGCTCCTTCCCGGTAGAAATCCAGGAACTCCAGAATCACATTGTCCTGGTTGTCATGTTTGACCGTCGTATCCCCATAACACAAGATCCCTGTGTCCGGGTCCTGGGCCAGCGCGGCTTGGATGGAAACCAATGCCTTCGACCGCTTTCCTGACCAGTTGTTTTCAAACGGGCCTTCGTCTCCCCAGTAGGGTATTGCCGTGAAATCCAGGTTTGCCGTATCGGACAAAGCCCGTGGCTGGCAAAGATGCGGTTGAGCGATTGGAGAAAAGCGACGTTGTCCCTCCGCTCAATGGCGTCGGCATAGGAGCTGTACCAAGTCGTCTTGGGGAGGACATTGAGCCCCGCGAACATCCCGAGTCCCCTGTCCATGCACCATCCGTCGTCCTGCCCATATCGCTGTACGTTTGATAGTTTGAGGGCCAGGAACGCGAGAACTGCATTCAGTTTCTGGATTTGCTTCGTCTCCGGGTAAGAGGATTTCATGATGGCCTTGTCGATACCATAGGCTTTGATGAAGGGGAGAAAACACAGGATGCCCACGCCTTTTGAACTGAACTGCTCCTCCGTGGAGAAGTCGAGCATCTCCGACTCGGGCGCTTGCAAGATAGCCGCATACCCGCTGCTGTTCATCAATTCCTGCCGCTCCCATTTGCTGCGTTTTGGCAGCCGGGTGAACCCGTTCTCGTCGCATACGTTGTAGATGAACCCTTCGGAAACGCCGTATCCCTTCCCGTCCAGGAATATCTTGATGTCAGGGATGCTAAGATTCTTTTTTCGAAAGTTCAGTATAGTATCCACTAATTCATCGTCGCGATCCGCTTTTTTCCTGCCTGGTTTTAATTCTTGGAAGAAGGGATCTCCTCCGTGCTTGCCACATTCTGTCAGGCGGGTCTTAAAGTTTCTGGCGATCGTATAGACAGTGTTTACTGTGTATCCATATTTTGCGGCAACAAGCTCGGCGCTGGCGCCATCAAGAAGGAAGTATCGTAAGGCAAGGTACTGGCGGTGAAGAGCCAGATTCGGCTCGGCAAAGTATTGCTCAACCACCGGATCGATCGATCTCGTCTTTCCCATATCGCAGCTCCTAATTAAGTAATATAAGTGTTGTGATAATCATATACCTAATTAGATAAAAATGCAATATGCAAAACAGAAAATCCTATGAGAATCGCAATATTCTTTTTAATATCAATGCTTACAACGATCGTGTTAAAATAAACTTGTGACCTGCACCCAAGAATATCATATTCTATAACCGGTATTATCTCATAATTGATACCTAATACAATCCCATCTCCTGTGAATCATTTGCCCGGAAAGCTAATGTTTTCAAGCAATTTGTGCGATGTAGCAAAATTTGATCAAACGTAATTAAGGCTTTTTAATGTCGTGAAAATCCATGTTAAAGTTAAAAATAGAAAGTGCATCACAAAACTTGTAAATAGAAAATCGGCATTGACAGCTGTCGTAGATATGGTTACTATGTAAATAACAGGAGTTGCCTGCTTCGCAATGGCGGTCAGTTCCGAATATGTGGATCCAATCCGCCCTTACAGGCGGATTGGCGTTATTTCGGCCTTATTTTAAGGCACAAAGCAACAACACCAGTGATCAATGTGAGTAGGGCAAAAAGCTCTAGCCAAGTGACCATAGGCGTCACCTCCCTTCCGGGAAGTGAACCAACCGCCGAGTAGGCAACTCCTGCTTGGTATTTTAGTACGACTGGCAGTATTTGTCAATTGGTTCGATAAGTCTGATTTATATGGATAAACAGCAGCTAAATCTTTGACAAAAAGCAGCAGTTCAATATAGTGAGTATACGAACAACTGCACTGAAGGGAATACTATGCAGATAGCATTGTCAGACTTAAAAGTGAATGTAGCCAATGCGTAAACAGAAAAAGAGCCGCCATTCCTGACTGCCCTTTACAATATACATCATGGTGCTTTTTTTATGCCTCGAAACTTGGATAAAAACGATCTATCAATCGGCAGTGATCTGCTGCAGGATATCGGCAATGCGCACGGAGGCAAAGCCGTCGCCGAAGGGATTGCCGCCGCCGGCCATCGCCTGATAGGCTGCTTCATCTCTGAGCAGCCGGGAAGCCGCGCTGTAGATCGCTTCTTCCCCGGTGCCGACCATATCGACGACCCCTGCTTCCAGCCCTTCCGGCCGCTCTGTCGTATCCCGCATCAGCAGCACCGGCTTTTTCACTGCGCTGCCCTCTTCCTGAAGCCCTCCCG
>WRNN01000262.1 GCA_009776595.1 Clostridiales bacterium | reverse complement strand
CTAAACTTGGTTGAAAGCTTCTTCAGTAAGATGGCAAGAGCGTTCCTGAGGGGAATCAGAGTAAAGTCCAAAGAGGAACTCTTTGAAAGAATCTATCGGTACATGGAAGAAGTCAACGCCGCACCTGTTGTTTATCGGTGGAAATTCAAGATGGACGAGATAAAGTCAGATTTGTGTAGTTAATTCTAAAACGGAGTACTAGTATAATTAAAGTAAATCTCACGTGAAATTCTGTATCCCAAGGGGTAACTTTTTCATTTTGCTTCACCTCGGAAATTTGCAGTGCAGTTCATCACTTAACATAACCCGCTCTAAGACTCCCGCCTCCGCATGCGTGGGGAGCAGCCCCAAAGAAGCAGATGAACATAAATCCCGGCGCTCACTAGAATTATAAGGTCAATCAGCAATAAAATTTTGGAAAACATGCTCCAATACCTCTTTTACATTGACGAATCACAGTTTTCTGTGCCGTTTGATACTAACAAGGTACTAATCGGATAAGTTAAGTTCGAGCTTGACGCTTTTCTGCGTTCTTTCTCAGCGTTGGCAACATGACCTCTTTGTGAAATCTTTTGAAACTATAAGAATTGTCCTTTTCATATAGAGCATACCACTCTTTAAAATGATTCTTACCAGTAATACTTTTGTACTTTTGGTTTTCTTCGGTTAAACGTTCTTGCCCATAGTAATACGCATCGTCTAAACACGTAAACTTTTCGCTGCGGTACTGCTCATAAGATATTTCAAAATCAGAATTGCTTTTTAGTTGAGCATACTCTCTTTGCAAACATTCTTCCGCATACTCGTGTATGTAATTTTGAAGTGCTTCAGCGATCGAACCCCGCTTTACCCATAACATATTAGCCAATCCTCCCAAAACCAAGTTCTACATAGCCTTAATTA
Source organism: Clostridiales bacterium (assembly GCA_009776595.1). Lineage (GTDB taxonomy): Bacteria > Bacillota > Peptococcia > DRI-13 > UBA5745 > WRMS01. The sequence goes on along the minus strand of WRNN01000262.1, from coordinate 2,481 downwards.
TATCATAAAACAAGGATCACCCCTGCATGCGCGGGAAGCAGTCTTACACCAAAATACGGCCCCCGTTCTCATCCCTCGGTCTTACAATGCTATCCCACTTAGTATACGCGGCAATAGCCTCTTTCGGAGCATCCTCAAGCAATCCTACTACTCTGGAAACCCCGTTACTGTCTGCCTCACTATAAGCAGCAAACGGAGAAAAAAATTTAAAAAGACGCTCACACTCAACGCGCTCGTCATAGCTCAATATCGATACTATCATCTTAACTACCCCTTGAATATTTTACGATACTCTTTATTGTCTTTTTTCGTCATTTGCTTCATCGCGCCAGCCTCAATTCACCAACTTGGCAAGTATGTTTGGAAAATACAGATCTTTTCGCTCTTTATCGTCTATATCTGGATTATACGATCCCACGTTTATGATTTCAAGCGCCGACCGTTATACCGTGGTTGAGTTAAACGGTTTTTCATGATACTATTTCATATAGACAGAAAAGCAGGCACAGCGCGTGTGTACAGAATGGAGAATGAAATGAAGAAAAGAGTAGGATACCTGATCGTCATCGTATTGTTAGCCCTTGTGTGCGTAGCCGGTTGCAACCAGCGCGCCAACGACATTGTGGACAATGTCGTCAACACTGCCGCGCAAATGATTTCCGGCGACGTAACCGGAACAGTCGGCAAAGTGTATGCTACCGAATGGTTTGAGTTTACGATTCACTCCATTGACCAGGTGGACTCGTATGCCGGATATGAACCGGGAGAGGGATATATACTCTACGACGTCGTCATTTCGGAGAAGAATATATTTGAATCGTCCATCCCGATGGGGACATTCGACTTTTATATGGATGATTCCAGCTTTATCGAATACATCTGGGCCATAGACCCTCTGGACGATACGATGATGCCGCTGGAGTTCGAATTGATGCCGGAGGAATCGGTACTGTATCATATGATCTATGAGATTCCCGACGACGTTACGGACTTGGTGCTCGCCTACACGGAAATCGACGAAGAAGACAACGAAGGCCGTACCTTTACCATAAACATTCAATAGACTTGCGTTATGGACTGGATAGAAATTACAATCAAGACCACCAGCGAGGGTGTGGAACCGGTCGCCGGTCTGGTGCTGATGGCGGGGATCGACGGGCTGGTTGTGGACGATCCGAAGGATATCCGGGCCTATCTGGAAAGTCCGGAGGCTTTCTTATGGGATTATGTCGATGAAAGCCTGCTGGCGGATCCGGAGCGGGATACCGTCGTCCGGCTGTATGTCGGGGATCATGCCCAGGGCCGACGGCAATGGGAAGCCCTGTGCGAGGGCCTTGATTCCCTGAAGGAAAACGACCGGGAGGGACTCTTCGGCAGTCTGGAATGGCAATTGCGCGGCGTGAAGGAAGAAGACTGGGAGAACAATTGGAAAGCCTATTTCAAGCCCTTCCCGGTGGGGGAAAAGCTGCTCGTCAAGCCGACCTGGGAAGATTGGCAGGAAGAGGGTAAGCGAATCGTGCTGGAAATCGATCCCGGCTCCAGCTTTGGGACCGGGCAGCATCAAAGCACCCGTCTGTGTATGGAGTTTCTGGAGGAGCGGATCGAAGCGGGCATGGAACTGCTGGATATCGGCTGCGGCAGCGGCATCCTGATGATCGCAGCGCTTCTTCTCGGCGCCGGCTATGCCACAGGCGTGGATGTAGCGGAAAACGCACTGCGTACCACGGATGAAAACCTAAGGCAAAACGGAATCTCCCCTGACCGATATACCGTTCTATGCGGAGATCTGACGACGGATGGACAGCTGCGGGAAAAACTCCGTAGCTTGCGGGGCGTCCATCTGATCACCGCCAATATCGTCGCGGACGTCATCCTGTCCATGTCGCCCTATTTCCCGGATTTGTTGAAAGCGGAAGGAAAACTGCTGGTCTCCGGCGTCATCGACGGGCGAAAAGACGAGGTAATCCGCTGCGTGACACAGCAGGGCTTTATCCTGGAAGAACAAAAGTGCGCGGAAGAATGGAATGCCCTTTTGTTCAGCTTGTCCAAACACTGATCCTTATGAGCCCGCATGAAGAAAGGTTGAGTAATGGAACGATTCTATGTAGATCCGGATAGGATCAGGGGAAAAGAAGCCCGGATCCGGGGTGAAGAATACCGGCATTTGCATCAGGTGCTGCGGTTGAAAATCGGCGATACGCTGGAAGTATTTGACGGTAAGGGAAGAGGCTTCAGCGGACGGCTAGCGGAATTCGATAAGCAGCAGGCAGTGGTTAGCCTTGAGGCGCCTGTCACAGAGCAAAGAGACAGCGCGCTGCGGGTCTGTCTGGCGCAGGCTGTCCCCAAGGGAGACAGGATGGAGTGGGTCGTCCAGAAGGCCACGGAGCTGGGGGTAGCCGCCATCCAGCCCCTTGAATTAAGCCGCTGTATAGTACGGCTGGAAAGCGACGTGAAACGCAGGGACAGGCAGGCGCGCTGGCA
>WRNN01000261.1 GCA_009776595.1 Clostridiales bacterium | reverse complement strand
CGTACTTCACTTCTCACATTGTTCACATTATATCTCAAATCATGAGAATAGAAAACTCTTTTGCCTCAATTATCCCTCATGACGGTCACATTTCGGTCACATTTTCAGTTTTTCTTGCACTAAATTGCTAAAATCAATTACTTTACTGTGGCAATAGATTTCTGACAAGCTTGCCGTCCCTTGCTAATTTGCTGTTTTCAGCACGCTGCTATTATTTTTTTACCTCCAGTTTTTCTTTATTTCCATATAGCTGTAATTTTTCTGTATAAAAGTTACACTTATTACTATTCTATATATTTTTCATTATTCTTGTTACCAAAGAATTTCGGATCAATCTTGGTAATGCTTGAAAAACCAAGCGATATCAGATAAACTGTTGTTATAAGAGTTAGATATTAATCATTTGCTTAAACACTTATAAATATTGACGGAAAGGCATGCGACCTATGTCCGCGTCTGTTCTTTCTTATACTTCNGGAAAAACCGATACCCTTTTGGACGTCGCCGGTTTCCGGCTGGGACAAGCGGAAAACAGGGAAGCCCTGACCGGCGTCACGGTACTGCTTGCCCCTGCCGGCTCGGTAGCCGGCGCCGATCTGCGGGGCGGAGGCAGCGGCACAAGAGAATTTAACTTGCTGGATCCCCTCACGGCGACGGACCAGGTGCATGCCATTGTACTGTCCGGCGGCTCGGCTTTCGGGCTGGATGCGGCAGGCGGCGTGATGGCCTGGCTGGAAGAACGCGGGGTCGGCTTCGATACAGGCGTCGCTATAGTGCCTTTGGTCCCTCAGGCTATACTGTTTGATTTGGGCCTGGGAGACGGGCGGATCAGGCCGGACCAGGCTATGGCAAGGGAGGCCTGTGACAATGCTATAGCAGATGGTAGCCGCCTGGCGCAGGGTAATTATGGCGCGGGCTGCGGCGCGTCCATCGGCAAGCTGCGGCAAGGCAAAGGCGCGATGAAAAGCGGCATTGGCTCCGCTTCCCTGACGCTTGAGAACGGCTTCCGCGTGGGCGCCATTGTCGCGGTAAACGCCTTGGGCGATGTGTACGAGGACAACCAAATCATCGCCGGTATGCTGGAGACGGCAAGCCCTGCCCAAGCCGCCGGCGGCAAAGCAGACGAACTCGGCGCCGCGGATGCCTCCCGCAAAGCGGTGTTTGCCGACAGCAGCCGCTGCCTGCTGGATCTTGGCGCCATTTCCTTTGCCGGCACAGCGCCGCCGGCGCCCGGCACAAACACAACCATTGGCATAATCGCAACAAACGGCATTTTTACGAAAGCCCAATGCTGCAAAATCGCCTCCATGGGGCACGACGGTATGGCCAGGGCTATCCGCCCCGTACATACCGGTATGGACGGCGACCTTTTGTTTACCGTGGCTTCCTGTGAAATGCCGGCTTCAACGGACGTCGCCGGAGAAATGGCAGCCCTCGCCGTGGAAAGGGCGATCATCAAAGCTGTCAAAGCGGCGGCGCCGGCAGGAGGCTTGCCTTCCTGGCAAAGCTTCCATAATAAATGATACTTTCACAAACAAACTCTAGTAAAGGAGATAATGCGCATGTTTCGATCCTCCGGTCAAAGACTCAATATAACCGGTTCCACGAATGCCTACCAACCGAAGACCCGCGTCAACGACTTCAATACCGTCGTCGAACGCCATAATACCGGCAGCCTGAAATATGACTCTGCCGTTCATCATGGATATGACGAAACTGTACTGCCGCTCTGGGTGGCCGATATGGATTTCCCGACGGCGCCCGCGATCCTGGACGCGCTGGAGCGCAGGGTGGATCATGGGATATTCGGGTATAGCGAACCGTCGGAGGGCTACTATCAGTCGATCGTCGATTGGTGGAAAGCCAACCACAATTATAGCCTGGATAAAGAATGGATCCTGGATTCTCCCGGTGTTGTATTTTCGATCGCTACGGCAATCAGGGCTTTTACCAAACCGGGGGACAGCATCCTGATTCAGACCCCGGTATACTATCCTTTTTACGATATGATCAAACTCAACAATCGTAAACTGGTTACCTGTCCGCTTGTCTACTCGGACAGAAAATACAGCATCGATTTTGATGCATTCAGTCAAACCATTGAACAGGAAAACGTCCAGCTCTTTATCCTGTGTAATCCGCACAATCCGGTTGGCCGGGTCTGGAGTCCCTATGAATTAGAGAAGCTGGGCCTTATCTGCGTGCGGCATAACATCCCCATCATTTCCGATGAAATCCATTGCGATATCACCGCGCCGAATTTTAAACATACTGTGTTCGCCGGACTCAGCCCTCAGTTGGAACAATATACGGTCACGCTGACCTCGCCGTCCAAGACATTTAATCTGTCCGGGCTCCAGATATCCCACGCCTTTATCGCCAACAAAGATTTGCGAAAGCTTTGGGAATATGAAAAGAGTTCCACCGGCTACAATGAACCCGGCGTCCTTGGCATGGTCGCCTGTCAGACGGCCTATGAACAATGCCGGGACTGGCTGACCAAACTGCGCATTTATATTAACGCAAATGAGTTATTTGCTTTAGACTATCTCAAACAATATGTTCCGGGCGTGTATGCGATAGAGCGCCAGGGCACCTATCTGCTGTGGCTGGATTTCTGGGGGACAGGCATGACGCCGGAAACGATCAAATACCGGCTGGTTGAACGGGGAAAGCTCTGGCTGTACGACGGAAGCGCCTTCGGCGAGGAAGGCGAAGGTTTCCAGAGACTCAATCTGGCCTGCCCCAGGGAAACGCTCACGGAAGCGCTGACGCGACTGGCGGTAGCTTTAAGCAGGGGCTGACGGCGGCTTTCATCAGACGTCGTGTATGGGTTTTTCGCTGACCAATTTGGCGCAGCGGCTAATCAGTATGGTTAACTCGAGTTCTGTCTTCGCGTTTGCCGTGGGTATTTTTACCATCAGGCTTCCTTTGTCTGTCGTCACATAATGCGGCGGCAATTTATTTAAAGCTAAAGCGCAAACATCCAAAAAGCACTTTTCGCACTGACACATGTCCATCTTTGAAACGATCCCTTTGGTTTTTTCCATGATCAGGCTTTCCCAATAGTTACGCAGCAGGTATTTTCCTTTCTGAACACTCGTTTCTTTTATATCCATTCAATGTCTCCATCCTGTTTGTATTGGCTGTACAGATCAATAAGCGGAGATTGATACGGTACTTATTTATATTTTGATGATATCTCTATTTCAACTGCTTGTCAAATCTTCTACACGATATGAATCCCGCTTTTCAGTGCCGACTTTGGCAGCGCCGGCGCATTTGCCCGGCTGTCGCGGGCGCCGAGTGCGCGAACTGCGTTCATGATGGCGATCACCATGACGCCCACATCGGCAAATATCGCCGCCCACATGCCGGCAAATCCCAGCGCGCCAAGAAGCAGGATCAGGCCTTTGACCCCC
>WRNN01000260.1 GCA_009776595.1 Clostridiales bacterium | reverse complement strand
GAAGCGATTGCGTGCGCCCGTCTTTCGTTAATCTGGCAATAGTAGATGGTTCGCTTAGTGTATGTTCATCCTTTTCCAAGGCTTATTCTCCATAGTTCGTAATTGGAACTTCGTTCCGCTTACAACAGATTCTACTTTTATTTATCGCATGTTTAGCGGAAAACTCAACGGCTCCGGTCCAGTACCGATTATTGGGCGGCGGCACATCTTAAAACACGCCTTTGTTTGCTCTCGATTTTCTGATATGATAATACACAGGAAAAAACGCAGCACGCCTCCGGCTGGCCCCGGAATCCCTGCTGCGCGTATGAGGTATAAAGCTATGAAAAAAATTACATTATTTGTACAACAGTTTTGCCCCTATTGCATAGAGGCGCTGCGCTGGATGGACGCGCTATATGCGGAAAACCCAGCATACAAAGCCCTGGAGATTGAGATCATCGACGAGATGCGTCACCCGATCATCGCGAGCAAGTACGACTACTACTACGTGCCGACCTACTACATCGGGAGCGAAAAGCTCCATGAAGGGGCGGCCAGCCCGGAAATTATCCGGCGCGTATTTGACGCGGCTTTAGCGACTGACAGCCCGGCAACACAGACAAAATAACAAGTATTTCTTATAGGAAGTCAGCCACTGACGCTGCTTATCTTTACGCCACCGGCGTCCAATCGGCTTTGTCCCAGTCGGCGATGGATTCATCGTCGACTTGTTTCATTCTATACCTGACGGCATGCGCATGCTTAAGATTCGCGTTGAGTTCCTCTTCCGGGCATACAAAGCCCAAAGGACACAAGAATTCGCTTCCCCTCAGCCGAATGGCCGCCTGAAGGATATAATGATGCTCCATCTGTACCATCTCCGATCGTTCATGATTTTCTACGCGCTCATCCCTGCGCAAGCCGCGCCGATGGCGCCCGCATACTCGGCTTCGTCCGGTATGACAAAGCTAAGTTTTGCATATCGCTGTAGGGCGTTCACAAAGGCGGCATTCTTCGCCAGGCCGCCAAACAGCACGGCACAATTCAGTTTCGTACCGGTGATGTCGTTGATGGCTGTGCATACCCTGACCGCCGCGGCGTCGGTCGCCGCTGCCGCGATGTCTTTCGGCGACGCGCCCCAATTGAGCAAGCTCAAGGCATCTGTTTCCGCAAAAACGACGCATCCGTCATTCACGCGCGGCCCCTCCGGCTTGACCGGCGGAAGCCCGTTCATCTCCTCCATCGTTAATTCCAGCCGTCTGGCGATGGTCCGCAGAAAAATACCGGGGCCGGCAGCGCATTTTTCGTTGATTGCCATTTCATCCACAAGCTTATTTGTTCCCAGTGTTACGACCACGGTTTCATCCGCGCCGGCGTCAACTGCCGTGGTCGCTTCCGGGCAGAGTAGTTTGGCGGCATGGGCTGTGGTAACCGCTTCGCTCACACAACGGTCGGCAAAGGGAAGGTCAAATTTGCCTTTGCCTGTTGCGATGATCTTTTCCAGCTTGTCCTTTCCCATACCGGCTTCGCTCAATGCTTCTTCCAGGGCTTTCTCCGCTGCGGAAGCGCGCTTTGCGCCGCCGGACAGGTTCTTTCCCCGTCCCCGTATCTGTCCGTTTTCCATGATCACTACTTTGACATTTTCCATACCCATATCGATTCCGGCAATAATCAAAGCTCTCACCTCTTCCTTCGTCGTGTTTTGGTTATGGCGCAGCTTATCCTAGTTCTCATACTTCACCAGGTTATTGGTCTCCATCCAGGAGTCAAGCTGCTCGAGGAAACGCTTCTCATCCAGATCGGTCGGGTCGCCGGGCGCGCTCCCTTCATAGGTCAATACACTGTAACCGGCCCGCCGCAGGCGTATCGCCTGCTCCTTTCTGGTCATGGTGCAGCCCACGCCGCAGCGCCAGACCCAGAAGAACGCCCCGTCGCAATGATACATATCCGCAAACTCATTCAGCGCGTAAGGCCTGTGGTTTTCATCCGATTTGAAGCCCCCTGGCCCTCTGATATTCAGCTCCGGCGTACGACGGAAGAGATCTTCCCTGGTCTTAAACTCTTCAATCCCTATCTGGCGCCTGGGCGGGTTCATCTCTCTCTCCGCGACTTCTCCGTCCGTCTTCCGTTCATATACGGCCGCCGTAAAGTTCGTGTACTGGGAACCTACGCATACCGCGCCATACTGCTCCAGATAGCGATAATACTTAAGGAACGAATACTGCGGCGGATGCGCTTCCAGAAAGCGGAACCTTTCAGTTCCCACTGCCGCAATTTTGTTATCCACCCGCCAGCGGATCTCATCCCGTACCAGCTTCCAGAATTTCTCCAGCTCCACCGGATCGATCGTCAGCCTGCCCCCCAGCGTGTAGAACGAATAAAGGTCTTTCGCGCTTAACGGAGCGGGGGTATTCATTTGCAGCATAAAGATTTCCGCCCTGTATTCCGCAACTTTACTGTAAAGGCCGACAATTTCCCGCATGGCGTCTTCGTCGAACTTCTGCCCGAAGATACGCTCGATGTCATTGATCATCTTGAGTTCGTTGTAAACCCTGTGGTTGACCATTTCCACTTCCCGTTCAAAATCNTTTTCNCCGACGTANACCGTCGCNTCGCCCTGCCACTGGGGAACGGGCTCAAAGTCCCGGCACTGGATTCCGCGCTTCGTATGCTGATCGCAGGTGGCGGGCATAGGTACCACAAGCTTGCGGTTGTTGAATGGGGTCCCGTCCGGATTCTGCCCCAGAAACTGGCAGCCCCACAGGACGCCGTGATAACCGCATAGCTCCCTGCCCCATCCGCGGACTTCCGAAGCCAGCCGGGCCGTCCTGGCGAAAGACATGTCTTTTGCCGCGATGGTCGAACCTCTCGGATTATCCTCGATAATGGTAATGGCCGGAAATGCGCCTGCCCATGCGCCGTGGCCCTGACCGACTATTTTCTCCTTACTCTCCGCGGATTGCTCCCAGCCCGCCCTGAGTTCCTTTGCTTTGTCCCAAAACTCAAGAGGCCTTGTTTCCCATATTTGTCCGTTTACTCTCGCCACTCCTGTTCCCCCCTATTCATATGACTAAAGGCTGATTCCAGCCCCTTACTCTGGTTATACCCGGCCTGATCATATCCAAAAACGCTTCAATACGTACACTCGTCTCGTCTATTGGCAGCGTTGTATCCCTTTCAAAGAAATGGAATGGGATAGCCCGCTCCCGCAGAAGTTTCCATATCGCATAGTTGTCCGAACCGTGGGGCTGGCAGACCAGTTGTTTCCCGATCAGCACGCCATCCACCATGAAATCCTCCGTCATCTCGAAGATGTGCTGCAGCCGGTGACGCCAGTTGCTGTCCTTCATCGCGCTGCGGGGCTTCTCCAGATAGCGCAAGGCGATCGCCAGGAGCCTGTCCTTCTGCGGTACCAGATCGTTCCAGAAGTAGGAGCTCCCATAATC
>WRNN01000259.1 GCA_009776595.1 Clostridiales bacterium | reverse complement strand
TATTGCAGGGCTGTCCGCAGATATCCCGGCTCATACACGCCCCAGACTATCCCCAGATTCATGCGGTTGCATAGGTCAACCTGTTTATTGATCCGGCTAAAGGGCACGTAGTATCCCACGCCGTTGATATGCCCTTCGGCGTCAACGGAGAGAGGAAGATTGGCTGCCCCCGGGTCTATGCAGCAGACCTTCATGCCCGCGTTTTTCTGCAGCATCTCCGCGTGTTCCAAGCCGGAAGCATCCTCTCCCTGCCCGGAGGTATCCGTCAGCGTGCTATACCAAAAAATATCGGGATACTTCGCGCGTACGGGCCTCAGGATTTCCATATAGTCTTCGTATGCTTTCTCTCCGGTAAACCGCATATTGGTATTATGGAGGTGAATCCCGCAGGCGCCGGCTTCCCAGCATCGGATTGCTTCCGCTGCGATTTCCTGGTGGCCCGTTGGCGTATGGGGGTTGTGCTCTTTGGATCGAAGCCCGTTGATATGCGATTCGATGATCAACGGGGATTCCCAGCAAGCTTCGGCCTGACGATGGGGTTTAGGGACAGCGTTCATTAAGATCATCCTTTCCATTGCGAACACAAAAGAAGTCTGCTATACTTAGCTCCTATTGATGAAAGATGAGGAGCATTGCGCGTTGCGAGACTTTTTCGAACACTTTTTCAAAGACAGGGCTTTTTTTCATCAGTTCACTGCCATTCTTGTGCCCATTGCGCTGCAGAATCTGATTATGGTAGGGGTTTCCATGGCTGACACGATGATGGTGGGCAGCCTGGGGGACGTACGGCTCTCCTCCGTGGCGCTGGCGAATCAGTTTGGTTTTATTCTTCACCTGTTTCTCTTTGGCCTGGTCGGCGGCTCCAACGTGATGATCGCCCAGTTCTGGGGTAAAGGGGATACGGAAAGTATCCAAAGGGTAATGACGGTGATGTACCGCTTTGTAGCGGCAGCCTCCCTGATCTTCTCGCTGCTTGCTTTCTTCTTTTCAGGGCAGGTGATGGCGGTTTTTTCTGTGAATCCGGATGTGATCGCAAGCGGCGCGGGCTATCTCCGTATCCTCGGCCTGGGATTTATCCTCCAGAGCTTTGCCGCCGCGACCTTGATGACGCTGCGCTCCGTAAGCAAAGTCGGCGTCTCGATGATCGTGTATCTATGCTCGCTGCTCACGAATGTGTTCTTCAACTGGGTCTTTATCTTCGGAAACCTGGGCGCCCCGGCGCTGGGGGTAAGAGGCGCGGCAATCGCCACAGTTCTTTCCAGAGTCACGGAAATTATTCTTGTTTTGGTCTATATGTCCCGGTTCGAAAAGCTGATCCGCTATAAACTGAGGATGCTCTTTGCCGGCAAGCTCGGCATCATGAAGAGTTTTGTCAAAAATGCCATGCCGGTTATGTTTAATGAGCTTCTATGGGGGCTGGGGGCATCCACGATCGCCGTCATCATCGGGCGTCTGGGGACCGAGTTTACCGCCGCCCACAGCGTTACCTCTGTGCTGAGCCAATTCGTCTCGGTGGCGATCTTCGGATCCGGCAGCGCCTCCGCCGTCATCATCGGGAATACGGTCGGCTCGGGAGACTATCTTCTCGCGCGGCAGCGGGCTTCCAAATTGATCTATATCAGCCTCCTTCTCGGTTTTATCGCGATGGGCCTTACGCTGCTGCTCAGAACGCCTCTGCTTACCTTCTACAATATATCCGCCATATCCAAAGCCTACGCCAGGCAGTTCATGACTGCCTACGCGTTCATCGCTTTGTTTCAGTCTTTTAATATGATAGCGCTGGTCGGCGTCCTGCGGGGCGGCGGAGACGGCCGCTTCGTGATGTTTGTGGACGTGTTGTCCATCTGGTTTATCGCGATTCCCCTTGGCTATCTCAGCGGGCACGTTTGGGGCTGGCCGGCGGTCGCCGTATTCGCCATGATCCGCAGCGACGAAGTGATCAAATCCGTCTTTACTCTGCCCCGTCTGCTCAAGGGAAAATGGGTAAAGGATGTAACGCTGGAAACCGCTTCCGCCGGTACTGCCGCAGACGCCGGGTTTTCCGACAACCCGTCGTCTTCATAGGCTTAATCAAACAGATTCTCCGGGCTGATGCTGAGGCGGGAAGTCTCGCCGGTCCCTGTCCCCCCGCTTTCCTTTCCGCTGGCGTCCTGATCGTCCAGGAAGCTGAGCTGGGCGGTTTTCTGCGCCATATCCGCCGGCATGGGCTGCTTCAGGTATTGATAGGCCTGCGCCGTCGCCATCCGGCCTCTTGCCGTGCGCTGCAAAAAGCCCATCTGAAGCAGATAAGGTTCGTAGACGTCTTCGATGGTTTCGCTTTCTTCGCTGATGGAGGCGCCCAGGGTATCCAGACCGACCGGACCGCCGCCAAACTTCTGCATAATCGCCAGCAGTAAATGCCGGTCTACCGCGTCAAGGCCAAGCCCGTCCACTTCCAGCCTGTCCATGGCTTCCCGCGCTATCGCATAATCAATGACGCCATGGTTGTTGACCTGCGCGAAATCCCGCACACGCCGCAGCAGGCGGTTCGCAATCCTGGGCGTGCCCCTTGCCCGGCGNCTGATCTCCCTGGCGCCCTCCGGTTCGACGGGAATGCCGAGAATCCGGGAAGAACGGGTGACAATCGTAACCAGTTCGTCCACATGATAGTATTCAAGCCGGCTCACGACGCCGAAGCGGTCCCGCAGAGGCGCCGACAGCCTTCCCGCCCTGGTGGTAGCCCCCACCAGCGTAAAGGGNTGCACATCCATCCGNATCGTCCTGGCGCTGGGTCCTTTGCCGATCATGATATCCAGGCAGAAATCCTCCATCGCCGGATACAGGACCTCTTCCACCGATCGGTTCAGGCGGTGGATCTCATCGATAAACAGCACGTCCATGCTGTCCAGATTGGTGAGGATCGCCGCCAGGTCTCCCGGCCGCTCAATGGCCGGGCCCGAGGTGCTTCGCAGATTCGCCCCCATTTCGGCGGCAATGATATAGGCCAATGTGGTCTTTCCTAATCCGGGGGGGCCATAGAGCAGCACATGGTCCAGAGGGTCCCGCCGCTGTCTTGCGGCTTTGATAAAGACCTCCAGATTCTCTTTCACCTTGCTCTGGCCAATATAATCCTCCAGCCGCATCGGCCTTATACTGCTTTCTTCGCTTTCATCGGCGCCCGCGACCGGGTTAACCAGGCGTTCCTCCTCCATGCATCCTCCTCATCCTTACCGCGCCAATTGCCTGAGGCCCAGGCGAATCATATCGTCGATCTTCATTTGGCTCAGATCCGTTCCGGCAAAGACTTTCATGATCTCCCCCCTGCCGTAGCCCAGGGCTTCCAGGGCTTCGACAGCCTGAGAAAACTCGCTGTCTTCATCGTATCGAAAACCCGGCCCTGCGCTATCTCCCCAATCCTCAGGAATCATTTCCCTGCTCAGCTTGTCTTTCAGTTCC
>WRNN01000258.1 GCA_009776595.1 Clostridiales bacterium | reverse complement strand
AAGCCGCCGCAAACTCCGGCACAAGGGAGCCGCCGCCAACCATCGTTCCATTGGAATCAAACGGCCCGATGGCGCCGCCATCCGCAAGGGATCCCTCGTCCAGGGATTTCTCATTGACCAGCGCGGCAAAATCCGCGCCGTCGTTCAGGCTGGCGATGATCCCTTCTGCTTCCGCGATCTCATCAACCAGAATATGCCTGACCAGTCTGGTTTCGTCCAGGTAAAACTCTGTCTGGTTTTCTGTATAATACTCCTCCGGCGTCTGTTCCGGCGCAACGATATCTTTCGTTATTTCTTCATATAAAAACTGGATCTGAATCTGTTCTTTCAAATAGCTGCGTAATGACTCGTCAGTAAATCCCCACATCGTCAGGATGGTCTGAAAATTCGCCTCATCCCCCCCGGCATAATAGGCGACGAGCTGCTGCCGATAATCCTCCACATCCTGGTCTTCCACCGTGAGACCCTTTTTGAGCGATTCCTGTTGAAGGACTTTGTTTTCTGCATAGCTGATCAAATAGGTGCTTTTGTAATTCTCAATGAGACTGACCACTTGCTCATCCTGATCGGTGGACATATCCAATCCCAAAACCGAAGCCATTGTCTGCAGATACCATTCCATGTACACGTCTTCGAAAATGTCCTCGCCGTTGACGCTGGCAATCACGGTGTGTTCGCCCGTACTGATCCCGCCGATGACCGCCTGCGGCTTTACCGCCTCCGGCTCTTCCTCCGCGACTTCGGTGTTGCCGCCGCAAGCGCCCAACAGAATAAGCGCCGATATCGCTGCACTCAGAACTGTGACCCATTTCGCTCGCATCATTTTCTTCATCCTCAATTCTCTGTGTAATCCGCTTTGACATTGTGACATTGTATTATACCATACTACTAAACTCCCGCTTCAATCTTTTCCAGGTTTATTTCGCGGATCGTTAAGGGTATGGTATCTATTCCACTAAGCTCGCTGAAGGCTCGCTAAGTGGAGATATTATACCACACTAATTGTCTATGCGTGCGGTTCGTCTTAAATGAATTCTGTGTGAGGCAGCCGTTGCGGGTCAGGAATTCTGCGCTTCCGCAAGCGCGGGGGATTTGTTCAGATTCGATATGGTGTTTACCGCTTGCAGCATGAAGCCGATTACGTTTTGCTCCTCGGCTTTACCCAGTTGAATCACGATCTCCAGTTTTTCCAGCGCGTGGAAAGAAACCTTGCGCTGAAAACGCTGCACCAGCTCCATGAGCTCCGGACTTTTTAAGCCATGGTCCCTTGCCATCGTGATCCGGATCCGGTTAGGCTCCTGTATCAGGCCGCTGATCTTCGCTTCTTTTGCGATGGCTTTGATCTTTCCGATTGCGAGTAAGTTCTCTAAAGGCAGGGGAAGGTCGCCGAAACGGTCGGTCATTTCTTCCCGCAGATCTTCAATATCTTCCACAGTCAGAGCGCTGTTGATCCGCTGGTAAAAATCAATTTTAGCGCTTTCGTCCTCCATGTATGACGCCGGAATGTANGCCTTGACCCGGAGGTCGATGGTTACTGTCTCCAGCTCATTTTCAGGCGGATCCGGCAGGGCGTGGCCGGCTTCTTTCTCCATCTTTTTCTTTTTCATGGCGTCTTCCAGCATCCGGCAATACATATCAAAACCGACTGCTGCAATCTGTCCGTGCTGCTCCATACCCAATATATTGCCGGCGCCCCGTATTTCCAGGTCGCGCATAGCGATTTTATAACCGGCGCCCAGATCGGTAAACTCCCGTATGGCGGACATCCGCTTCTCCGCAACCTCTGTGATCGTTCTTTCCTTAGTATAGGTCAGGTAGGCATAAGCGACCCTGCTGGTACGCCCGACCCGTCCGCGGATCTGATAGAGCTGCGCCAGTCCCAGGCGGTCGGCATGGTCGATGATGACCGTATTGGCATTGCCGATATCCAAGCCTGACTCGATGATCGTGGTGCAGACGAGCACGTCGATCTCCCCTTCCAGGAAATCAAACATCGTCCGCTCCAGCAGCGTTTCCGGCATTCGGCCGTGGGCAGACGCCACCCTGGCCTCCGGGACTATGGCTTCAATGCTTTCCCGTACCCGGTCTATATCTTCGATCCTGTTATGTACATAATAGACCTGCCCCCCTCTGCCCAGTTCCCGCAGGATCGCTTCCCGGACAAGGGGGACGGAGTGTTCCACAACGAAGGTTTGTACCGGATATCGATCTTCCGGCGCGGTCTCGATCACACTCATATCCCGGAGGCCCGACAGGGCCATATTCAACGTTCGTGGTATGGGCGTGGCTGTCAGTGTCAAAACATCCACGGTTTGCTTGAGTTTTTTAATTTTTTCCTTATGGGAGACGCCAAAGCGCTGCTCTTCATCCACAACCAGCAGTCCCAGATTTTTGAATTTCACATCGGCTGACAAGATCCTGTGCGTCCCGATCAGGATATCCACCTTTCCCTGCCCCAGCCGTTTCACCGTATCCTTCTGCTCCGCGGAACGCCGGAAACGGTTGAGCACCGCCACTTCCATAGCAAAGCCGTCGAAACGCTCCCGGAATGTGGTATAGTGCTGCTGGGCTAAAACCGTAGTGGGTACCAAAATCGCCACCTGCTTGCCGTCGGCGGCCGCCTTAAAAGCAGCCCGCATGGCGACTTCTGTTTTGCCATAGCCTACATCGCCGCATAACAATCTATCCATAGGCCTCGGCTTCTCCATATCCAGCTTGACTTCGTCGATAGACCGCAGTTGATCCGGCGTCTCCTCAAAGGGAAAGGATTCCTCGAATTCTCTTTGCCAGGGGCTGTCGTCGCCAAAAGCAATCCCGGGCAGCGCTTCTCTGGCGGCATAGAGTTCCAGCAATTCTTCCGCCATGTCATTTACCGCTTTTCTGGTCTTTGCCTTCACCCGCATCCACTCGCTGCCCCCCAATCTGGACAGCTTTGGCCGGCTTCCCTCCTGGCCTGTATATTTCTGGAGCAGCTCCGCCTGGTCGGTTGGCACAAACAAACGATCGGTTCCGTGGTAGTTAATCACCAGGTAATCTCTTTGCGCCTGATCCACCGTCATATTCTCTATACCCTGATAACGTCCGATGCCGTAGTTGACGTGCACAATGTAATCTCCCGGTTTCAGGTCTTCCAGATAGTACTGTTTTTTCCCTTCGCGGAAAATTTTCCTGGCCGTCCTTTTCTTCGGTTGAAAATACAATTCATATTCCGTCACGACAGCCAGCTTCAGGCCGGGCAGGTCAAAACCGGCGGAAGCTTTTCCCGTCATGATAAAGACGCCGCCCCGCACCGGCTTGAACTCTCCTTCCACCCAAGTGCTTTCCATGCCAAAGTCTCTTAGGTTTTCCCGAAGGCGCTTACCGCGTTCCGCACTGCTTACCAGAAGCATCACACANTACTGCTGCCGCTTCCATTCCTTCAGTTCGTCGGCCAGGAGCTGAATTTTCTGTAAGAACAGGGACACGCTTT
>WRNN01000257.1 GCA_009776595.1 Clostridiales bacterium | reverse complement strand
CTGGTGGTTTCCCGATTTTGCAAAAGCTTTCCGATCTGTACCAGGGAAAGGGTTGCCAATCCTTGTTCCTGTGCTGCCTGCATTCGATTTCCCCCTAACATGGGGCTCTGCCCCATACCCTGTCGGGATTCGCGCGCGTGTCGCTCATCCCTTCCGCTTCGCGGCTCTGCCCCATACCTAATCCAGCACCTTCGGCGTTAAGAAGCTGGTCTCATCCCGCTCCGGCGCATTCGCCAGCATTTTATCTCTCGATGGCGACCGGATCATTATGTCTTCCCTGTATACCGATTGCAGGAGCGCCGCGTGCGAAGTCTCGGCGACGCCGTCCGTATCCGCTTCTCCGAGCTTATCCGCCAGGCGCAACATGCTTTCGATATCCAAAGCCAGGCTTGCTTGCTCGGCTTCTGTCAGGTTGATTTTAACGAGCCCGGTGATTTTTCTCATTGTCTCTTCTGTGATTCGCATAATGGCTTGCCCTTCTTTTTCCTTATATGGTCTCTTTTGGATTTTCTGGCTCTACATACTCCCGCCAATACTGCAAGCTCTCATCTTCGTACATTTCTCCGCACTCCTGCATGATCGCGGAAACCTGCAGATGCTGGGGACATACTTCCTCGCATTGCCCGCATTTGGTGCAAAGAGAAGGCGGTTTCCGCATCATATGGCTGATTTCATAGCGAATCTTGTCATGGCAGTCAAACATGGAGGCTTCGTTCCGCATGCCGATGATCAGCGGGATTTCGATCTGCATCGGGCAGCCCGGGCGGCAATACCCGCAGGATGTGCAGGCATAAGGGATCAGCCTGTCATATTCGCGGGCTATCGTTTCGATGATCGCCAGTTCGTCCCGGCTCAGGCAGCCGGCGTCGGCGCTGTCCAGTATCCGGAGATTCTCTTCTACCTGCGCAAAGCTGCTCATCCCGCTTAGGATGGTCGTGACCTCCGGGTGGTTCGCCACCCATCTGAGTCCCCAGTCGGCGGGAGATCGCTTGACTTTGAAGGAATCCATATATTGCAGGATTGCCGGAGGGATATTGGTCGTAAGCTTCCCGCCTTTCAAGGGTTCCATTATGATCACCGCCAACCCTCTCGAAGCCGCGAAACGCAATCCTTCAACCCCCGCCTGCTTGTCCGCGTCCATATAGTTGAGCTGGATCTGTACAAAATCCCAGGGCGCGTGATCGATTATTTCTTTAAACAGAGCAAGGCTTTCCCCATGATAGGAAAAGCCCATATTCTTAATCTTTCCCTCTTCTTTCATTTTGACCAGAAAAGAAGCGGTCTCCAATTTCTGTACAACCGGCCAGTAGCGCTCCTTCATGCCGTGCAGAAGATAGAAGTCCACACAATCCCGTCGTAAGCGTTTTAAAGAGGTATCCAGGAATGCCTGGTGCTCTTCCGCTTTTCTCAGCCGCATCGTGGGAAGCTTGGTGGCGACCATAACCTTGTCGCCATAACCGTCGCGCAGCGCCTTCTCGACGACTTCCTCGCTGCCGCCTTCATAATAGGTGTACGCCGTATCAATATAGTTCAGTCCCTGTTCGATCGCGTGGCGGATCATCCGGATCGACTCGGCTTCATCGATCCCGGAGGGATCGTCTATCGCCGCGGGCAGACGCATGGCGCCAAAGCCCAGCAAAGAATGTTCCTGCCCCGTCCTGGGGTTCGTCCTGTACTTCATGCGCAACATCTCCCTGTTCATCTTATGATTGATTATACCATACTACTAAACTCCCGCTTCAACTATTTTCTACACTATGTTTCGCGGTGTTTCGCCTTTGTTAAGGGCCGCTAAACTGCGCTTTGATCCGCGGGTCGATGAAGGCGTAGGCAATATCCACGATCAAATTTACCACGCACACAAGCAGCGATATTACCAGCACGGCGCCGTTGATCACCGGGTAGTCCCGCGCCAGTATCCCGTCCATCAGATACAAGCCCATTCCGCGAATGTTGAAAATCGTCTCCACGATGATTGATCCGGAAAACACAGCGGCGCTATACAGGCCAATCACCGTCGCGAGGGTGATCATGCAATTCTTCAAGGCGTGCCTGCGGATGACGGCGCTGTCTTTGAGGCCTTTTGACCTTGCCGTGCGGATGTAGTCCTGCCGGATCACTTCCAGCATAGCTGTACGCGTCATTCGGATGAAGACGGCGATACTCCCTACAGCGGAGCAGATCACCGGCAGGATCCAGGATTTCCAGCTTTCGAGACCGGATGGCGGGAGCCACCTGAGTACGACGCCGAAAAAAACAGCGCTTAATAGCGCCAGGACATAGCCGGGAATGGCTGACATGATTAGAGAAAAGGAAGTCAGGCTTACATCGAGCACACTGTATTGCTTCAGCGCGGACAGCATGCCACAGGGTACGCCCACGATCATCATCAGTAAAATACTCATCGTGCCCAACAGGAAAGTAATGGGAATCCTCTCGGCCAGTTCCGCTGTGATGGGAATGTTGGTCAAATAGGATTTACCCAGATCAAGCCTGGTGAAAACATTCCATAGATAGTTGCCGAGTTGCACGATATAAGGTCTGTTTAAGCCGACTGCCGACGCCTTGATTGCGCTAACTGCCGGCCTGCCGGGGGTATAGTACGTAATCGTATACACAATCACGATCACACCCATCATGACCGGTATACTCCACAGTATCCGCTCGATAATGTACTTTTTCAAAAGCTGATGATCCTCCGTCCTCCGCTGTTAAAGCAGCCGCATCGCTTTATAGATTGTTGATCTCCCTGACATTATGGCAGGTCACAAAATGATTCGGCTCAACTTCCTGATAGGTAGGGGCGCCCTGACGGCAGACGTCGGTGGCGTATTTGCAGCGCGCCAGGAAGCGACATTCGTCCTTCGGCTCTACGGGGGAGGTCAACTCGCCCAACAGCTCCACCGGCCGCTTCTCGTGGTCGATATTCGGTACGGGTATCGCGGACAGGAGTCCCTTGGTGTACGGATGATAGGGCTTCCTGAACAGTTCCTTGGATTCACATTTCTCCGCCATCACGCCCAGATACATCACCAGGATATCCGTCGATATATGCTTGACCACCGACAGGTCGTGGGTGACAAAGATATAGGTCAGATTCTGCTGCTTCTGCAGATCCTGCAGCAGATTCAGTATCTGCGCCTGGATCGATACATCCAGCGCGGAGACCGGTTCGTCGCATACGATGAACTTCGGCGAGAGGGCCAGCGCCCTGGCCACGCCGATACGCTGCCTGCGTCCGCCGTCCAGCTCATGGGGATAGCTGAAGGCAAAGCGCCTGGCCAGGCCCACCATGTCCATCAGCTCATAGACTCTCTTCTGCCGCCCGTCTCTATTGTACATCTTGTACACGATCAGCGGGTCGCCGATCAGCTCCGACACGCAGAGTCTGGGGTTAAGCGAGGAATAGGGATCCTGAAAGATGATCTGCATCTCTTTGCGCAGCGCAATGCTGTCCTTCTCGCTGATGTTCGTGAT
>WRNN01000256.1 GCA_009776595.1 Clostridiales bacterium | reverse complement strand
CAGGCGGATTCCGTATTATACAGTACCATCCGCCTGCGTCTCTATGTGCCTGTGGGAACATACGGCTTGATTATGTGGAACGCCGGATCTGCCACGAATATATATCTCAACGGGCAGCTTGTCGAAAACGTGGGCATACCGGCAAGCGACGCGGCGCGGTCCGTTCCGGGCACACGGCTTATATACTATACGGCGGACACGCGGGACGGCGTAATTGAGATATTGCAGCAAACGTCCAATTACACGGGGCAGTCAATATACAATTACGCCGACATTGTCATAGGGATGCCGGAAGCCGTCCGCGAAATGTATACCAAGCAAAATACCATCCCCGCCATCGTGATGGGGTGCTTTCTCGCGCTTTGCCTGACTCATCTTGTATTATGTTCCATGCGGCATTTTTCCCGGAAGAACCTGTTGTTTGCGATTTTTTGCCTCGTGTGGTTTATCCGAACGGGCTTTGTCCACCCCTGGATCCTGTCGTCGCTACTGCCGCTATCCCGGTATACGATAAGCCGATTATATTACCTGACCCATCCTTTAGGGATGCTGCTTGTTTGCATTGCACTGGAAACATTGCTGCCCGGCGTAATCCAAAAATGGTTCCTCCGTGTAATGACCGCTATATGCGCGGCGTTTGCCTGCGTGTATGTTTTTATTGATGCGGCATACATGCCGGAGGTCCTGCCCTATATCTATGCCTTTATTGCGTTTGCGCTTATATATTTAATTATCCGGCTGTGCGTAAAGCTGCGAAAGCCCGATATCGAACAGCTTGCCTTGCTTGCCGGCACGGGTGTTTTTTTGTTCGGCGCGCTGTACGACATTATTTTTTATAACGTGATTCCCGCAGTTTCGCCGGCCGCGCCTGCTATAGGCAACGTGTCCGGTCGAACTATGATCGAGTATGCGCTGCTGGTTTTTTTGTTCTTCCAAATGGCCGTCATGTTCCGCGCTACCATTCGGGAGATTGCTGCGGCGAAGGAAAAGGAGCATCTCTCCCGGCTGGAGGCCGAGACAGAGCGGAGGCTGAGTACTGCGAAAAGCGAGTTTTTGGGCGAGCTTTCACATGAACTCAGGATGCCTATTTCCGCCATATTCGGCATCGCACAATTGCTGCAAGACATGCTAGACGACGAACAGCCTGCGATTGCCGACCTGCGTGACAGTGCACGCTGGGTGGAGAGCGAGGCCGAACGCATGGACAGACTGGTGAGCCAGCTTTTGGACATGACAGCAATCGAGGCGGGACACTTAACGCTTAAAAAAGAGCGCATTCCAGTGGAAGAACTATTCGACCGGATTCAAAAGATTTACTTCCCCATGTGGGGCGGAGCGCGAAACCGGCTGATAGCAAGCCTTGACCGGGATATTTATGTCTATGCCGACCGCGAGCGCGTGCAGCAAATTCTTGTGAATCTTGTTTCCAATGCCTGTAAATACACGGAGGACGGTGATATCACGCTTGTTGCCGAAAATGAAAACGGCATGGTCAGATTCAGCGTAGCCGATACCGGCGCGGGCATGGCTCCCGATACATTGACCACGCTTTTTACGCGCTATCCGGAAATGAGGGGCGCCGTAAAGGGCAACGGGCTGGGGCTGTATATCAGCAGAAAGATAGTGGAAGCCCACGGCGGTGAGATTGGCGCCGCGAGCGAACCTGGTAAAGGTACGAGGATATGGTTCACAATCCCGGAAGAAGGAGAATCAACGGAAGGAGATAATGAGGAATGAGCGATAAAAAACCCGTGGTTTTTATGATAGAAGACGACCCCGGCATGTTGTTTTTGAACAGGACAAATCTTGCGCGGCACGGAATTGAGACAATCAGCGCGGAAAGCCTGTCTAAAGCGCGGGAGATGCTGAGTAAGCCATTTGACTTGATTTTATTGGACATCCTTTTACCGGACGGGAACGGACTCGATTTTGTGCCGGAAATCCGCGCCGTCACCGATGTCCCCATACTGATGCTGACAAGCAAGCGGGAGGAAGCGGATATAGTGAAGGGCTTGCTCGGCGGCGGAGACGACTACATGACAAAACCATTCCGCAACGAAGAATTGTGCGCCCGTATCGCGGCGCTGATTCGCCGGGCGGAGATGGTAAAAACGCACGGCCGCGAAGTGACGAAGGGGCTGCTAAAGCTGGATACATTGACGGGCAGGGCATATTTGTCCGGCGAGGACTTGCTGCTCACGCAGAAGGAATTTGCGCTGTTGCTCATGCTGGCGCAAAACGAGGGGAAACTATTGCCTAAGGAGCATCTGTACGAAACGATATGGAATCAGCCGATGGCGGGAGACGACCGCGCGATGAGAAAACACTTGTCGAATGTGAGGAGTAAGCTGGCCGGCTCCGGGTATTCCATATCCGTTTCGCGTGGTGAAGGGTACTGTTTTGAGCCAACGTTAGAATGAAGAAAACTATGCTGCGAGTGTGAATACTCGCAGTTTCTATCCATGTAATGTGAGGATTTCGTAACCTTCGCGGTTTTTTGCTTCCGGCATGGTAAAATGAATACGCAACCACCTAAAGAAGTCTGTCAAAGACTTCTGTTTTTATTAATGTGCAAGGAGCAAGCGCCATGCCCAGACGAAAAGCGATTCTGCTGATAGATGATGAATTGAATATGCTGCGGCTGAACACGCGGGTGCTGGAACGCGAGGGATACCACGTCCTGCCCGCACAGAACATACGCGATGCGCGAGCACTGATAAAAGGCGTCGTTTTCCATGCCGCAGTAGTTGACATCGATTTGAAGGACGGGAGCGGACTCGATTTTTGCCGGGAGCTGCGGGAAAAAGAAGATATTCCCATCGTGTTCCTTACTGCGCTCAAGGGGAAGGAATACGAAAAAGCCGTATATGACGCAGGAGCAAGCGGTTTTATCACAAAACCCTACCGCATTGAGGATCTGACCGCACCCTTGCCGCGCTGCTGGCGGCGGCAGCCGAAGGAAGCACTTTGGATTCAGCCAAATGTGAAATCTTGTGAAAATTATGAAATGTAAAATTAGGGAATTACTATTTATTGCTTTGTTGTTGTCTTTGCTTGCCGGCTGTTCCGCAAAAACCGGTACCGTACATATCGAAACAGCAAGAATAGGCGCAATAGCTGACTCTATAGGATATAAGTATATTGAATTCAACCATCCTGACGCGAAACTGCAAAAATACGACTCCATTTCCGATTGCATTGAAGCGTTGCAAAACGGGGAACTGGACTATGTGGTGACCGCCTATACAACCGCGCTTTACTACATTCGCATCAATGACGGCTTGGAAATACTGCCTGACAGACTGACAGATGAGGGCGCGGCAATAGCCGTCGCTAAAAACGATGTTGAGTTGTTAAGCGGTATTTCCGAGGTTCTGGACAGGTTTAGCAGCGACGGCACATTGGATGGCATTATTTCCAACTGGATAAAAGAGGATGGAAGTGCGTATGTCAAAACGGATATTCCTGTAAAGCAGGACG
>WRNN01000255.1 GCA_009776595.1 Clostridiales bacterium | reverse complement strand
CGAGCGCGCGGGCGTCTTCCACCGCGGAGGCGGCGACGCCGGCTGTCCCGCCATAGCAGACGACGGCAATCTCCGCGTCGTCCAGGTTCGTTTCTTCCCATTGCGTGATATCGTCTCTGTTTGCCTCAATTTTCTTCAGCAGCCTTTCCACGAGCTTACCGCTGAGATCCGCTTTGTCTGTAGGAAATCCCGAATCATCATGAAACAAACCGGTGATATTGTAGCGCTGTCCGCTGCCGAAAGGCGCCATCTCCGGGATCAGCTTTCCTTCCGGTACGAAATACGCCTGATCATTGGCGAGCGCCATATTGACATAGCGGTTTTCGACCTGGATGTCCGCCGGATCAGGAAGGCGGACGCCCTCCCGCAGATGGCCGATGATTTCGTCCATCAGAAAGATAACCGGCGAACGGTATTTTTCAGACAGATTAAAGGCGCGAATGATGAGCTCATAGGTTTCCCGGACCGAGGAAGGGGACAGGACGATGATGGGATGGTCCCCGTGGGTACCCCAGCGGCTTTGCATGACGTCGCCCTGCGCCGGCGCGGTAGGGATGCCGGTCGAGGGGCCCGAACGCTGCACATTGACTACGACGCAGGGAATTTCCGCCAGGGCGGCATAGCCCAGGTTCTCCTGCTTCAAGGAGAAGCCGGGACCGCTGGTGGCGGTCATGGACTTGACGCCGGCAGCCGAAGCGCCGATGATCACCGCCATACTCGAGATCTCATCCTCCATCTGGATGAAGGTCCCTCCCACAAGGGGAAGCCGCAGAGAACTAAGTTCCGCAATTTCGGTAGAAGGGGTGATGGGATATCCTGCAAACAACCGCATTCCGGCAGCGATAGCGCCTTCCACACAGGCCTCGTTGCCTTGCATCAACACCGCTTTAGCCATGGACCTGCGCCTCCTCTTCGCTTTCGATATAAATCGCATAATCGGGACATCTTTGTTCGCACAGCCCGCAGCGGATACAGAGGCTGTCGTCAGCTGAGGCTACCTTGCCTTTCTCCAGCTTCAGCGCCTGACGGGGGCAGAACGCGACGCAAATGCCGCAGCCCTTACACCAAGCCAGGTTGAAAGCGAGTCTTTTATCTTCCATCCCGTAGCCCTCCTTCATTTGTCACTCTATCGAATCATCATAGCACGATCAGCCTTGTGTAGCAAATCAATCGGATGAAGAATCTCCATATGCATGCATGTATACATTCATGTATACATGCATGCATATGCCGGGCTGCCGCCCATAGCACAGCGCGGCGCCTTGTCCGAAGGATAGGGCTACAACTCCGCGCACAGCGCGGCGCCGAGTACGCCGGCAAAGGCGTCATGCTGCGAAAAGCGGAGATTCAGGCCCTCCCGGGGGTAAGGCGTCAGCGTATGCCGCAGGATTGCTTCCACCAACTGTTCTTTCGGAAACTCCGCCGACATGACGCCGCCGCCTAAGAAAAGNACATGCGGGTCAAAGAGGTTGACCAGCGTCGCCGCGGTGACGGCTATGGCTTCGATAAGCTGGAGGACCGGCTCCTCCGCAGCGTGATCTTCAAACACCCGGGCAAAGCTTTCCCCCGGGTAGTGCGTGCGGAGCATATCCCTGGCGGCCCAGCCGGAGGCGTAAGTCTCCGCGCAGCCGATTTTACCGCATCCGCAGGGCAGCGTATTTTGAAAAAAGGGAATATGCCCGGCTTCCATCGCGCTGCTGTTTTTGCCTTTGATCAGTTTCCCGTCGATCATCCCGGCGGCGCCAAANCCTGTGCCGATATAGCAGCCGATCAGCACGCCGGTCGCCGCCNCGNTGTGCGCGTCGTAGCATAACAGATGATTGGCGTCTTTGTTGATCAACACTTTGACGCCCAGCAGTTCGCTNAGGGGATCCACAACATTTTTGCCGGAAAAGGCGTGACTGCCGTCTTTTTTGATAATATTGGGNGCGTTCAACACCGTTTTTCCGTCCGCNCCTATGGAAGANGGAAAGCCNATCGATACGGCGTCCATGNGGTCCGGCCCGCAGAAGTCGCGGATCAGCGCGCCGAGCAGCGCGATTTCATCTCCTTCCGGCAGCGTTTCATGGGTAGAAAAAGTGGCGCCTCGCGTTACTATGTNATCCTGCACCAGTCCGATGCGCAGGTTTGTCCCGCCGATATCCAGTCCGACTATGGCATTCATGATTTCACCTCGCTAAANTCCTTGTTAGACACTTATTGTACCATTTAATTAATATTCTGCCAATGTCGCNAAAGCAGGGCGCGCAACGCATCGCCGGAGGCTATCCCTNTGCCTCAGGCAGGCTTACGGGCACAGCGTATCCCAGTCAGCGCGACCGAGTGTGTAAAACTTGAGTAAAAATGAACGTAAAATTGTTGAAAATGGTTAAATAATCCTAGCTTGTTCCCATGAATTGTTATATACTTAAAATGAGGAGAAATTCATACATCCGGGAGGTACGGCATGAGCACAGAAAAGCCGCAAAACGACCTGCCGGTCTACTTGTTCCGTCAGGGGACAAACTATCAAGCGCATACGTTTTTTGGTTGTCATTTTGATCAATTGAGTGAATACGCCGTTTTTCGCATCTGGGCGCCCTATGCCCGGGAAGTCAGCGTTTTGGGCGACTGGAACGACTGGAAAGAAGACGCCAACCCCATGAGGCGCATTTCTGAAGACGGCGTGTGGGAAGCTGCCATCAACGGCGTCCAAGTATGGCAGTGTTATAAATTCTCGATCTTGGAAACGGAGAATACAAGAAGACAGCAAGTTGATCCATTTGCATTTTACGCCGAAGCCGAAGGGGATTTGGCGTCCATCGTTTATCATTTTGAAAGCTATATCTGGCAGGACGGCGCTTGGATGAGCCGGCGGCGCGGCAGGGTTGCGCGCGACAGACCCATGAATGTGTATGAACTGCATATGGGTTCCTGGCGCAGGCATGATGACGGGCGTACGCTGTCTTATATCGAGCTTGCCGACCGGCTTGTACCCTATCTTGCACGGATGGGCTATACCCATCTGGAGATGCTGACGGTTATGGAGCATCCTGACGACATATCCGGGAGCGGCCGGATTAGCGGCTATTTCGCCGCTTCCTCCCGCTACGGTACGCCCCATGAACTGATGACCCTCGTCGACCGCTGCCACAGAGCCGGTATCGGGGTGATTCTGGACTGGACGCTCTCCCGGTATCATCAAGACGCGGAAGGACTGGAAGGATTTAACATTGCACGGACGGAAAGCGACGGGGACTACCGTCTGCAGGGGCAGCGGGAATGGGGGTCGCGGCGCTTTGATTTCGGCAGCGCCGAGCTGCATTCGTTTCTGATATCAAGCGCCATGTTTTGGATCGAAACCTATCATGTGGACGGCCTGCGGATTGACGCCCTGGAATCCATGATCCATGCCGGCGCCGGCGACGGGGAGGAGGATACGAATGCCGTAGCAAGCGCCTTTTTTCAGAAACTGAACCGGGTGATCACGGAAAGCTGTCCCGGCGTCATGATGATCGC
>WRNN01000254.1 GCA_009776595.1 Clostridiales bacterium | reverse complement strand
CCCAGGGTTTCCAGGCTGAATACGCGGTAGTCCAGTTTGATCATCAGCAGGAGGCAGCATTTTGTCACGAGCCCGGACAATACGGAAGANGCNGCTGTGGTGGCGCTGGCATAGGCCTCCGGCAGCCAGCTGTGGAACGGAAAAAGCGCGCTTTTGATCAATAAACCGGCAAACAGCAAGCCCGTAAGGATGAACAGCGGCGCAGTGTATAAGCCGTCGGAGACGAGGGCGCGCATGCCGNTTTGAAGCCCGGGCATCAGCAAATGGCCTGTCAAACCATATAAGGTCGCGATAGCAAAGAGCAGGAAGCAGGAGCCGATCAGGCTGATGAAGAGATAATTCATCGTGGCNACCAGCGTCCGCCCGCCGGGCTTAACCGCAATGATTGCGCAAGCGCTGATAGTCAATAGTTCAATAAAAATAAACGCGGTGAAAATGTCGTTTGTATAGATGAGGGCCAGCATAGCGGCCAGAATCATATTGAGCATCAGAAAGTAGAAACTGCGTTTCTCCCGGGGGATATCCGCGGCGGCGTCCCGCAGTCCGCCGGTAACGGAGAGCAGGCTTACGCCACAAAACAGCAATGCCGCGGATCCTTCCAGCACGCCGGCACGCAGCTCGTTGCCAAATGGCGAGGGAAAGTTTCCCATCTTATAAGTAAAGCTCAGATCTGTGCGGAGGGTATACGCCAGTACCATTGCGGAAAGCAGGGTGGAAACCGCCAGGCAGGCGAGGGTGATCCGTTTGGAAGCCTGTTCGCCGGCCAGGATACAGGTTATGCCACAGACGATGGGTACAAAAATGCTAATAAATGGTAAATTTTGCATAAAAGGCATGAGAACTACCTCAACTGCTGCTCCCGCATGACTTCTCGGCGTAAGCCCGGAAAATGCGCGCTCAACCCTCTTCTTCTTTCCCAGCAAGGATCATGATCTCATCCAGATCCAAGGTTTCATACTGTTTATAAATCTTAACGATTAAGGCAAGGGCAAAAGCCGTCACGCTTACCGAGATCACGATACCGGTAAGGATCAGACCTGTGGGAACAGGATTGACATAGGCGTCCGCTTCCTGTATGCCGCCGGCGATAATGGGCGCAGCCCGGCCGGTAATATAGCCCTTAGCGACAAAATACAGATAAACCGCGGTTTCGGCAATGTTCAATCCGATGATCTTTTTAATCAAATTGCGATGAAGGAACAGCGTCGCAAAGCCGATGCTGAAGAGAATAACCGACGCCGTCTCATAGTAATTCGTTAATAGCCGCACGCCCATCTATCGGAATTCCCCCGTACTGAATAAAATATAAAACAGATATACCACGCAGGCGACGGCGAGCCCCACCGCGATATTCAGCAGAGGGATCAGCCCCGCGCTAAACAAAGCGCCCGGCGTTCCCTTTGGGATACCCGCGTCAATGCCGTTTGCGCCGGCATAGAAGGCATAGCCTTTCGCCAGGGCATAAAAATAGAGGCAGAGCGCGATCGTACGGCGCAGGACGTTGTAATGGATAAACCGGCGCGCCCTTTTCGTACCATAAGCGCTGGCGTAGAGGATCAGCGCCGCGCCGAGGATGGCGCCGCCGGAGAAGCCGCCTCCGGGGCTGAGATGACCGTTCAGGATAACATAGCAGCCGAAGAGCAGGATTATCGGAACCAGAAGAGAGGCGGTTTGCATAAGGATTACGTTTGGCCGCGGATCCTCCATCTCCTGTATAAGCGAGTCAAAAGCGGAAAGCGGTCCGTCGCTACGCAGCAGAATCAAGACTGCTGCGGCGGCTGTAAACAGTACGCAGGCTTCCGCGAAGGTGTCAAAGGCCCGGTAATCCAGGATCATGCCCGCCACGATGTTGAGGGCGCCGGTATCTTGAACGCCTTCTTCAATATACTTCCTCGGCACTTCGTTGAAGGCGGGATTGCCGGGGTCGCCAAAGGGCGGCAGGGCGGACACCATAAATAGCAGGACGCAGGCAAAGCTCAGGCAGGTGACCACAGATAGCGCGGCGTACAGGCGGCGAAAGGCCGGCTTGCCGTGTTTTGTTTTCCAGTTTACCCAGCCTCTGCCAACCGGTTTATTTTGCATCTTCATCGCCTTCCCACTCGCTAAGACTATCCGCATGATGTTCCCTTTCTATCACACGGATCTGCCTGAGGACGACAAAAAAGAGTATGCCGGATATCCCGGCGCCTACCGCCGCCTCCGTGATCGTAAGGTCCGGTGCGGCCAGCAGGATCCATAACAAGGACATAACGATGCTGTAAGCGGCGAAAAGGATCGTCGAGTCGAGAATACGTTTCATCAAGCTGGTCGCAATTGCCGCCGCGACAAGGAAAGCAAGAAGAACAGCTTCAATCGGGATCATAGGGGATCACCTCACAGTTGTCTTTGAGGCGGGGATTGGTAAGCGCCTCCATATAAGCGATCAGATGGCCGGCGACCGGATTGGCGAGCCAGATCAATACAATGATCAGCAGAAGCTTCAGTGAAGCGGCTTGTAAGCCGAGGATCACCATCAGGGAGGCGAAAGTCAGCAATACGCCGAAGGTATCACATTTTGCCGCGACATGGATGCGGTCGAGGACATAGTGGAAACGAAACAGGCCCAGCGTGGCCGCAAACAGCGTGATCAGGCCCGCAAGCATGAAGAGCGACGCCAGGATAAAACGCAGCCATTGCAGAGCCATCACAGAATCCCCTCCTTGTTTTCCGGAGGATCCCTCTGCGCCGCTTGCATAGGAACCGGATCCGAAGGCTTGATCCGTCGAGAGGACAGATAGCATTTGGACAGCACCACAACCGCGAGAAAACTGATCATGGCGTACAGGACAGCAATATCCAGCAAATGGCTGTCTCCGAGAATACAGGAGAGAAGCGCAATCATAATCACCGCTTTGGTGCAAATCATATTGATGGCGACAATGCGGTCGGTAAAGCGCGGACCCAAAATCCCGCGGATAAGACAGGCGCAGGCGGACAGGGACAGAAAAACCGCGGCTATCCACAACAGTACTTTGTATGCTTCGGTGATGGTATACATAAAACCCTTTCGGTCAGAGACAGGTCACTATTTTTCAAACTCGTGCAATTGTTGTACAAATAAGGAATCCTCGATGCCCTCCGCCATTTTGCCGGTCAGGCAGTGGACGCAAAAGAGATTGCCGTCCAGCGCGACGGTAATGGTGCCGGGCGTCAGCGTGATGGAATTGGCCAGGCAGACCAAAGCGGCGCTGCTTTGCAGGTCGCTGCGGAAGTAGATAATCCGCGGATCGATTTCGATCTTCCGGCGGAAGACTATACGCAAAACGGCGAAGGTAGCCTTCGCTGTTTCGAGAACAAGGAGCAGGGCATACCGCAAGCCAAGAAACAGATGGCGAAGCATTTTCAGGTCGACAGCCGGCTGATAATGCATGGTTTTGCATATAAAAATGTATACACCTATAGCGACGACAACGCCTGCCGCCGCAATATCTATGCTGAACTGCATGGAGAGAATGAACCACAATAC
>WRNN01000253.1 GCA_009776595.1 Clostridiales bacterium | reverse complement strand
ACATTTTATTTAGCATATCATTTTTACAACTCAATATCAAATTGCTTCAATAATGACAGCGTCTCTGCGTATTCCGCCTCAAGCGCTGCTTTCTCCGCACCGGCCAGGGACATATCGGCTAAAATCTTTGTCAGCCGCATTTCCAGGACCAGCTTATCCGCCGTGTCCGCTGATGTCCGGATACTCTCGCTTCGGTTCTCATACTCGATCAAAGTCCCGTCAAACTGGCGCAATTGCTTGTCCTGAATGATCAGCAGCTTGTCGGCGACAGCACGGACCAGCTCTTTATCATGGGCGACAAAAAGCAGGGTGCCTTCGTAATCTCGAAGCAAATCCTGCACGGCTTCAATCGAGTCGATATCCAGATAGTTGGTCGGTTCGTCTATCAGAAGCACATTCGCGTCGGAAGTCATCAGTTTGGCCAGCGCAAGCTTTACTTTTTCACCGCCGGAAAGCATGGAAACGGCTTTATATACGTCGTCGCCGCGAAACAGGAGCCTCGCCAGGATCATCCGCGCCGCGGCAGGGCTTTGGACGCTGTCTTCCAGCACATTGTCCAAAACGCTTCGATTCGGCTGCAGATTATCCAGGCCCTGATAGAAGCAGCCCAGTTTGACCTTGGGCGCTTTAGCGATACCTTCTCCGTCATTCAGGATCATGTTTAGCAGCGTCGTTTTTCCGGAGCCGTTACTGCCGAGGAGCGCTGTTTTTGATTGATTGGAAATGGCAAATTCCGCCCGGTCAAACAGGGTCAGGTTATCATACGCAAAGGAAATCGCTTTGCCGCGGATTACTACTTTGCTTTGGGGCGGATCCGTCAGAGAAAAATCCAGGCGCATCCTGTGGTTTTCTTTCGGCTTCTCCTTGACTTCAAGCTTATCGATGCGGGACTGAATCGCTTTGGCGGCGCCATGGAGCTTTTCCGACTTTTCTTCAGATGCGCGCCGGTGCAGCCTCGCTTCGGAATTTCCCATCCGCCGGGGCGCCTGCTTTATGGAGGAAGCACGGGTTTTCGTATTGCTTAAGGCATTCTCCAGCCTTTGCTTTTCATCCTGGTACTGCTGATATTCCGCAAAAGCGCTCTCGAATTCTACCCGGCGTTTCTCCCGATAAAAGCTGTAGTTGCCATTGTATTCTGTAATTTTTCCATTACGAATTTCGATAATTCTATTGCATAACCTGTCGAGCAAATCCCTGTCATGGCTGATTAATACGATGGTCTTCTCGAAGGCAAGCTTGCGATACAGCAGCTCGATGCCATCGTCGTCAAGATTGGAGGTTGGCTCATCCGCAAGCAGCAGCCGGTGTTCTTTACTTAAGGCGCCAAAGATCCGGGCTTTCGTCTGCTCGCCCCCGCTGAAAGCCGGTTTGCCTGTCTCTTCATCGGTCAGATACTCGTACAGGATACTGGTATCCTCGTCGGCTTCCGCATCGGAAAACTGCCGGATGTAGGCTATGTCATGATATTGTTTGCAGTATCCCTCATCCGGCGGCAGCTCGCCGCTGAAGATATTCATCAGTGTTGTTTTCCCTGATCCGTTTGCCCCTACCAGGCCGATCCGGTCGCCGGAATAAATCTTTAACTCAGGCAGGTCGATGAGCAGCCGGTTTCCATAGGTCTTTTTAATATTGATAGCTTCCAATAAAAGCAAAAAAATCTCCCCTTTCACAGGACTGTGTCGGAAAGATGCGCTCAGGAGTACAAAGGCAAAGCAAAATCATCCGGAAAACTGAGAAAAGACCCGTAATGAATCGGGTGCATCTGCATTTTGTGCGCCAATCCGACAAACGGGCGTATTTGGCCCGCTTTTTATATCATGAATCATGATGCATGTCAGACTAGCGAATTCTCATCTTCCGGTTACCTGTGCCTTTCCTCAAATAGGCTGCCACCCATAATTAAGGCGAAGCAGCATCCCCTAAGCATATATAGTATAACTGACCCGGCTTTCATCAACAAGTGCCGAACGAGGATTCGTTCAAATACGGCGTCTCTTTGCCGGCGCTCTTTTGCCTGCGTTGCAGATAGCAAAAACTTTGCCTATAATGTATACATTAACGTTGAAAGATGAGGATTGCGCTATGGAAAAGATTCTGGTTGTGATTGATATGCAGAACTTCTTCATCCTGGGCCCGATGGGGACGCCTGAGGCAAAGGCGGTTGTTCCCCGCATAGTAGAAAAGCTTAAGCACTTCGAGGGGACTGTCTATGTGACCCAGGACATAAACCCCCACTGTGCGGAAGGAACGGAAGCCTTTGCCGTTTACCCTCCGATCCAATCCGCTTTGCCGGCGAATGCAAAATACTTCAGCAAATGGACTTTCGGCAGCGTCGACCTTGCCGGAGCGATCACCGCCAGATATCAGGAACTGGCGGCGGATAGCGCGGAAGGCGATCCCGTGTTGGATGTGGAGTTTTGCGGTGTGTGCACCAATGTCTGTGTTATCTCCAACACGCTGATGCTGAAAGCCTTTATCCCAAAAGCAAGCATAGCGGTGGACGCTTCCTGCTGCGCGGCTTATCCGCCTGATCTGCATCAAGCGGCGCTGGACGTCATGCGATCCTGCAGAATCGAGATCAGGTAAGCGTTCAATCCTGCGGATGGAACCAGTCATATACGGCGTCCGCTGCTTTTTTGTTCAATCCCGGCGTCGCCGCCAGTTCCTCCCTCTCCGCTGCCATGATGTTTTTCAAAGACAGTTGAAAATGGTTCAGCAGGGCTTTCTTACCTTTTGGTCCAAGGCCCGGGATTTCGTCCAGGGCGGACGCCAGGTTTCTCCTGCCGCGGAGCAAGCGGTGGTAGGTCAGCGCGAAACGGTGGGCTTCGTCGCGTATCATCTGCAGTAGTTGAATCGCCGGGGATTTCGGATCCAGGATCAGGGGGTCGGATTGCTCCGGCTTATACAGCCATTCAAATTGCTTGGCAAGGCCGACCGCAGGAATATAGCCGACTTCCAGCAGTTCCATAACGGCTCGCGCGGAAGACAACTGCCCCTTGCCGCCGTCGATGACGACCAGGTCCGGCAAATCGCCGAACTTGCTGTCTTGCCTGCGTTCCTTACTGAAACGGCGGAGGATGACTTCCGCCATAGAAGCGAAATCATCGTTGCCATCCACGCTTTTGATTTTGAACCGGCGGTAAAACTCAGGCCGGGGCCGCCCGTCGATGGACACAGCCATGGACGCTACGGTTTCCGTACCGGAAATGTGCGAAACGTCGTAACACTCCATGCGATGCGGCAAAGTCTCCAGACCCAGGGCTTCCCGGATCTCCGCCAGCCCCCGTTCAAAGCGGTCGCCCTGGCCGCCGTCATGCTGCTCGACTTGCAGCAATAAATCCCGGGCGTTTTTGCCCACCATATCCAGTAAGCCTTTGCGTTCACCGCGTTTGGGCATCTTGATCTGTACCTTGCGCTTGCGCTCCCGGGAGAGCCAGGCTTGCGTCGTAGCGAGTTCATCGGCTATATTGACGGAGGCGTCAGCGTCTGCGTCGGCGTCAGCATCTGCATTGGCGTCAGCGTCCGCGTCAGC
>WRNN01000252.1 GCA_009776595.1 Clostridiales bacterium | reverse complement strand
AGCTTTCCGCATCAAACATAACGATGCAAGAGGCCCGGCAAAGGGCGGGCTGCGTTTTCACCCTGAGGAAACCGCAGACACGGTTCGCGCGCTGTCCATGTGGATGACATGGAAATGCGCCGCGGTGGATATCCCTCTCGGCGGCGGCAAAGGCGGCGTGGTCTGTGATCCAAGGCTGATGTCCCTGGGCGAACAGGAGCGTCTGTGCCGCGGATTTGTAAGACAGTCGTATACACAACTTGGTCCCAATGTAGACGTGCCCGCGCCTGACGTCATGACGAACGCGCAGCATATGCTATGGATGATGGATGAATATGAAATCATTGCGGGCGGACGCTATCCGGGCGCCATAACGGGTAAGCCGGTCGGCGCCGGCGGTTCTTTGGGCCGTACCGAGGCAACCGGTTTCGGTATCATTTATGTCCTCAACGAGCTGCTGAATTACGAAAATATTGCGCTGAAAGACACCACCGCCAGCATCCAGGGTTTTGGCGCCGTAGGCGAATACACCGCGAAGATGTACACCGAATTAGGGGGCAAAGTCATTAGTATATCCTGCTTTGATATGGCAGACAATACGGCGTATACTTACCGCAAAAAGACAGGCTGCGATATCAATGAACTGGTCGGTATTAAAGACAGTTATGGCAGCATTGATAAAGACAAAGCCCGGTCGCTCGGCTACGAAATGCTGCCGGGAGACGCCTGGCTGTCTGAAGAAGTGGATATCCTTATACCGGCTGCGCTGGAAAACCAGATTACGCCCGCAGTCTTTCCGAAGATAGCCAAAAGCGTCCGCGTACTCTGCGAAGCCGCCAATGGTCCCACTACGCCGGACAGCGACCCCCTGATTCAGGAACGCGGTTTCCTGCTGGTTCCCGACTTTTTGGCAAATGCCGGCGGGGTTACGGTAAGCTATTTTGAGCAGGTGCAGAGTAACATGAATTATTTCTGGAGCTATGACGAAGTAATTGAAAAGCTTCGCTATGGTATGACCAACGCTTTCCGCGCGGTGTATGAACTGGCCAAAGAACGCAAGGTCTATATGCGGGACGCGGCTTACATGATCGCCATCGACAGGGTGAACACCGCCATCAAGCAGCGCGGCTGGGTATAAAGCAGGTTACCGTATAGAGCCTCTATTCTCCACAGTAGGTATCAATTGGCACAAATAGACAAGGGACGCCCGGAATCGGTGATTCCGGGCGTTTTTAAGATGCGCCCACATGGAGATTATGGGACAATGGAGCCCCCGCCATCGCGCTGTTTATAAAACAATGTATGCCCTGCCTTTCGGCTATTATAATATGTGATGTTAAAACAGCAATAGTCGGACGGATTGTAAAGATTCGATCCCGGAACGAAAGAACTTGTGCAGCATTATCTGTATCTTGATAAAATGTTTTCAGCGGCGCGTTGGATATCCTCCGCGATGTACGCCGGTTCCAACACCTTCACCCTACTGCCGAATCCAAGCAGCCAGCTAACAAGATAGTCACGGTTCGTAAAGCTGAACTCAAATAATAAGCCATCCTTGGTCTCGGTGTAACAATTCAGGCCGTAAAGCTCGATAAGCTGATATTTTGCGGAAAGGTCAAACAGAGCGACAAATCGAATGTCATCGACAAAATTACGGCTAAAATCCCGCCTATCCGGCGGTATTTCCCTGGGCGCGTACTGTTCGTCACATAGCTGCAAATTCCATAAGCGTGTCAGCTTGAACAGGCGGAAATCTTGCCGCTCCAGGCAATAGCCGAACACATACCACGCCGTCCATTGGAAGATAACGAAGTAGGGCTCGATACGGCGGTGCGTATCGCCCTTATCATAGAAATAATCAAAGTCAATCACACGCTCCTGAAGAACGGCTTGCTTAATCTGCTCAATTTTTTCGGTTAGCTGCCCCTTGTAGTGGGAAGCAAGGTCGATGATGACAGGTTCGCGCAGGGAGACAACCGCGTCAGAATTGGCTCTGAGTTTATCCAGGACCCGCTCAATATGGGGCGTCGTAGATATACTGCCAATGCCTTTTAGCGCGGCGATCATTCCGGACAGTTCCTCTGTTGTCAAAACGCTTTTATCCAGCTTGAACCCATCGGCGATCGATATGCCGCCGCCGCTGCCCTGATATGAGACGACAGGAATTCCCGCCATGCAGAGCGCGTCGATATCGCGTCCGATGGTACGGCGGCTTACCTCAAACTTCTCCGCCAGTTGCGGCGCGGTAACACGGCCTTTTTGCAGCAGGACGGTAAGGATGCCAAGTAAACGATCAAGTTTCATTTCTCATCACCAGGTACAGCATACCATAAAAAACACGACAACAGTATGTCGTGTTTAAAAATAATGTGCGTTCACATTTTCCTCTTGTTGCCCATAGTCCGCAATCCCGGTCAAGTTTTACGGAAAGCAATCTCCTATACTAAGATGCGCTTCGCCCATAACCCAAATGGCGAAGCCTTAGGCGAATGTTACATGGGGCTCTGCCCCATACCCCATCGGGATTCGCGCGCATGTCGCTCATCCCTTCCGCTTTGCGGCGCTGCGATTCCGCAGCGTTAGTCCCTTACGGACAAAAAAATCGTGTTTTAAATTGACACATAAAGTCCGTAAGGTACTATCGGTGGGTGGTGAAAATAGATGACGGATAGAAACCCTATTGTCTATGGTTATGAATACGCCGATGCGCTTGCCCCGAGGATGCAGCTTGCGCCGATGGGCTGGCGCGGATACATCGAAATGCGCCCGGTGCGGGAAATCAAGCAATAGTATTTCTATCGTCAGAATAGACAAACCCGTTCCTGCGACGCTCATCTTGCAGCTTTCCCCACGCTTCCAGCCCTTGCTCACGAAGCAGGTCATTGTCTTGTTTGAGTATCAGATACACTGGGCTCTGTTGGAAAAACGCGTCGAATTTTTCACAAGGGTAGGATTCGCACAGTGCGCATACCTCGACAGCTTTTTCTTCTGCGCAGAGTCTGATCGCACAGCCCGGGTTTCCGCTTCCGTCCTTACAGGAAATACATAAACCATCTTCTGCCATGCCCTTTAAGAATGGCCAGAAACCGTCGCCTCCGGGGATAAAGCTGATGACTTCCTCAAATCCGGCTTTTCGCATTTCCTCGTACAGCGCCTTTGCGGCGGGAGCGACATTCGCCATGACGGCGCAGTTTTCACAATACAGGCCACAGTAACAAATATAGGTTTGATTCATTCGGCATTCCCTCCTTTCCATTCACAGCATACCATAAAAAATATGATAACAGTATGTCGTGTTTATCTGTTTCTATCGTTATAGCGGGTGAAGGTTCGATTAGCCGGATCGCAGAAAATAGGAAATATAATGATTAATTGACAAAATATTACTTGACTAACAAAAACTGGAATACTATAATAGAGGCATGGAACAGGAACGGCCGTCTGTTCCCGAAAAACGACAAAAAAGGGAGTGATGGGAAGGCATGGCAGGTATCACATTTGAAGTGCTGGAGAAGCTTGGGATTTTATCAGAGTCTCCCACAGGCTGGACGAAGG
>WRNN01000251.1 GCA_009776595.1 Clostridiales bacterium | reverse complement strand
CAGGGTCGGCCCGTCTTCGATAACCAGCACCCGCTTGCCCCGGATGATCTCCGGTTTGTCCACGCTGATCGTGGAAGCGGCTTCCACCACGGTCGCAGCCGGATTGATTTTCGCGATATTGTCTCTGACTGTCTGGATATTCTCAAAATCCGCGCTGTCAATCTTGTTGATGACCGCCACATCCGCCAGCCGGAGGGTCACCTCGCCCGGATAATAGGAAAGCTCATGCCCCGGCCTGTGCGGATCTGTCACCGTGATCATGAGATCCGGTTTATAGAAAGGAAAGTCATTATTTCCGCCGTCCCAAAGGATCACGTCGCAGCCCAGGGGGTCGTTCTCCGCCGCCCGCAGGATTGCTTCGTAGTCTACGCCGGCATAAATCACGTTTCCCCTGGCAATATGCGGTTCGTATTCCTCCATCTCTTCGATACTGCAGTTATGTTTGGCCAAATCTTCTATGGCGGCAAAGCGCTGCACCTTCTGCGCGGCAAGGTCGCCGTATGGCATAGGATGACGGACAGCGATCACCTTCAAGCCATGCGCCATCAGAATTTCGGCGACCCGCCGTGAAGTCTGGCTTTTGCCGCAGCCGGTGCGTATCGCGCCCACGGCGACTACCGGCTTTGTACTCTTCAGCATCGTATGCTTATACCCCAGCATGGAGAAATCTGCGCCTGCCGCATTGACCCTGGCGCCTAGGCCCATGACCGCGGCGTAAGATACGTCGCTGTAGGAAAACACGCACTCGTCCGCGTCAAGCTCTTTGATAAGCCTTTCCAGATCGTCCTGGGCATAAATGGGTATCCCATCCGGGTACAACTCGCCGGCAAGGGCGGCGGGATAGTTTCGATTGGCGATATCCGGAATCTGCGCCGCTGTGAACGCCACGACCCGGTATGCTTCGTTATCCCGGTAGAAACTGTTGAAATTGTGGAAGTCCCGGCCCGCCGCGCCGATGATGATCATTTTTCGTTGCTGTGAAACACTCATATTCTACTATCTCTCCCTTTTCTGTTTACCTTTATGCTTCAACTTTAAGCGGTTATAACAATGCGGCCAGGATTGCTTTGTGGGCATGGAGCCTGTTTTCCGCTTCTACAAAGACTCTGGACTGACTGCCTTCGATCGCTTCCTCGCTGATCTCTTCCCCCCGATGGGCCGGCAGGCAATGCATGACGATCGCCGTTGGTTTAGCCAATTTCAGCAAATCCGCATTGACCTGATACCCCCGGAATGCCTGCATCCTCTCCTGCGCTTCCTGCTCCTGCCCCATACTCGCCCAGACGTCGGTATATAGAATATCGGCGCCTTCCGCTGCCTCTTTCGGATCCTTGAGGATCGTCAGGACGGAACCAGGCTGCTTCAGCCGCTCATACTCCGCCATTGCCTTCTCCCCGGGCTGATGGCCTGCCGGACCGGCAATCGCCATTTCCATGCCCGTTAACGCACAGGCGTGCATCAGGCTGACCGCTACATTATTGGCGTCGCCGATGAAGGCGAGCCGCTTTCCTTTCAACGCGCCGAACTCCTCATATACCGTCATGATGTCCGCCAGCGCCTGCGTCGGATGCTCGTCGTCGGTCAGCCCGTTGATGACCGGCACATCTGCGTACTCGCCCAGCATCAGGACTTCCTGATGGCTGAAGGTCCGGATCAGGATGCCGTCGCAATAGGACGCCAGCACCCTGGCCGTATCCTGTATAGGTTCGCCTCTGCCGATCTGCAGGTCATTGGCGGATAAAAACATGCCTAAGCCGCCCAAATGGAACATCGCCGCCTCAAAGGAAACCCGCGTCCTTGTCGACGCTTTCTGAAATATCATCGCCAGCGTCTTCCCCGGCAATGAAGCATGGGGAATCCCTTTTTTCTGTTTCTCTTTCAACTCAATCGCTAAATCCAGCAGTGATTGAAACGAAGAAGGGTCATAGTCCGCAAGGGATATATAGTCCCTGCCTTTCAATGTCGCATTCAATTTCATTACCTCCTAATACTGATCGCTGCTTAGTATGACCTAAGCGTTCGCCTTCAAAACGCCATAGAGCGTATCCAGGGCCTGGTCGATTTCTTCCCGCGTGATCACCAGCGGGGGTACCATACGCAGAACCATCCCATGGATACAGTTGATCAGCAGCCCTTTCTGCATGCATTCCTCCACGACTTTGACGCCAAGGCCTTCGGGAATGAGTTCTATACCGATCATCAATCCCTGCCCCCGTACTTCTTTGATCGTATCTTTCATGTCCGTCCAGGCCCTGACCTTGTCCCTGATATAGCTGCCTTTTTCTGTAGCCTGCTCCGCCAGTTTCTCCTTGAGGATCACGTCAAAGGAAGCTAGCGCAGCCGCGGTGATCAGGGGGCCGCCGCCAAAAGTAGAAGCATGCTCGCCGGGCTGCAGGGCTAAGGCAGCTTCGCCCCTTGCGCACAGCGCGCCGATAGGCAGGCCGCCGCCCAGCGCTTTCGCCAGCGTAAAGACGTCCGGCTCGATGCCGAAGTGCTGGTAGCCAAATAGCTTTCCGGTCCTGCCCATTCCGGTCTGTACCTCATCGACCATCAGGAGGAAATCGAATTTCTCTTTCAGCTGCATAATACAAGCCAGGAAATCCGGATCGAGGGGAAGTATGCCCCCTTCCCCCTGCAAGGTTTCGATCAATACGGCGCAAGTGTTTTCACTGACCGCTTCTTTCAGGGATTCCTGATCGTTGTAGAGTACATGCGTCAACTGGGGCAGCATAGGCCCGAAGCCTTTTTGGTATACGGTTTGCCCAGTCGCGGACAATGCCCCCAGCGTCCTGCCGTGAAAGGAATTCAAGGCCGTGATCACCTGGACTTTGTCCGTCTTTCCCTTTCTGCTGGCCCAGCGGCGGGCAAGCTTCAGCGCGCCTTCATTGGCTTCGGCGCCGCTGTTACAGAAAAACACTTTTTCCGCGCAACTGTTTTCCACTATTTTTTTCGCCAGCAGAATCTGGTTTTCGTTCCAATACAGATTCGAACAATGCAAAAGTACCTCCGCCTGATCCTTGATCGCTTTGACCACATCCGGATGGCAGTGTCCCACGCTATTCACCGCGATACCGGCGACCAAATCGATATACGCCTTGCCGTCGCCGTCCCAGACCTTGGCGCCCAGTCCCCTGGCGATGCCAAGGGGAAAGCGCCCGTAAGTATTCATGACATATTCCTGTCCCATTCCTACCATCGTTTGATTTTCCATATTTGCACTCCCTCTTTTCCTTATTTTACCCAGGTACCCACGCCTTCGTCGGTGAATATCTCCAGGAGCAAGGCATGGGGTCTTCGCCCGTCGATGATGTGGACGTTTTCAACGCCCGCGTTCACTGCCTCCAGGCATCCCAGCGCTTTGGGGATCATGCCGCCCGTTAATTCGCCGCTTTCGATAAGCCCGGGGATCGCCGCCGCTTCAA
The DNA here is from genome assembly GCA_009776595.1 of Clostridiales bacterium. Taxonomy (GTDB): domain Bacteria; phylum Bacillota; class Peptococcia; order DRI-13; family UBA5745; genus WRMS01. The sequence goes on along the minus strand of WRNN01000251.1, from coordinate 118 downwards.
TCTGCGAAGCCAGCTTTCTCTCGTCGCCTTCGCCAAGATAAATACCTTCCACATCTGTGAGCAGCACCAGTTTATGCGCTTTCAAAGCGCCTCCCAGCGCGGAAGCTACGGTGTCCGC
>WRNN01000250.1 GCA_009776595.1 Clostridiales bacterium | reverse complement strand
AACCTGATTGCCGATTCCATTGATAAAGCGGAGTTAGGCGCCCGTATCGCGGAGGAGACCGCCCAGAGCCTGAAGGAAATCGTGACCGGCATCAATGAAAGCACGCAGCTTGTCTGCGAAATCTCCAGCTCCTCGGGAGAACAATCCCGCGCGATCTCCAACGTCAATGACGGCGTCGACCAGGTAGCGGTCGTCGTCCAGCAGAACAGCGCCACCGCGGAAGAAAGCGCCGCCGCTTCTGAGGAAATGAGCGCCCAGTCCAACATGTTGAAGGAGCTGATTTCGCACTTTCAACTCAAGGCTGACGCGGCGAAGGAGCAGGCGGCCATCCGGCCCTCGCTAAGCCCCTCGACCTATGCTCCCGCGGAAACGGAGGGCGCTTATCCGAAGTCTCTCAGCGAAAGCAACGGACTTGACAAATACTGACCTGCGTGCGATATTGGCTAACGCATAATCGTTGCGATTGACAACCAATACCAATACGTCTATTATTAATTTAAGACTGGTAGAAACGCTACCAAATGGCAAGCCCGCTGCCCGTTATCTGTTCCGGCATGCTATTGCCGAAAGGTAGATCCACTGCGGAAGGGGGGTTCTTGGCAGTGTCGATCCGGCTTATCACAGTAAGACGCCGGAAGCGTCGGGTAAGACGGGTGAATAAACGAATGTAAAGGAGAGAGTGCAACATGCGAAAAAAATGGTTGATCCTCACGTACATCGTCTTGTTTATGTTCCTTGCCTCAACCGCTTTATTCGCCGCGCCGCAGCAGAAAAACGGCTATGTGGAAGCAGCGAATACCTATGGTGCAGTCGCTTCGGCGAAGGTGACCGGCCTNAGCGGCAACCAAAACGGCTTAACCATTACCGTTACTGTTGACGGTACAGTTGTGGCGGAGACGTATCAAACCATTCCGAACAATTCCTCCGGCGAATTCACAGTGGGCGACTACAAAGTGTATGTCAGTACTTCCGGTAATACCAAAGTGGATTCCTGCTTTATCACTTACGCAAAAGCGCCATCCGAACTGGGGCTGCTCCGGGTTGTCAACCCCCGTCCCAGCAGGGCGCCGATTGACGCTGTCGGGCTGGCGCCCCGCCTGTCCACCCTGGAAGGCAAAACCGTTGCGGTAATCGCCAACTATAATAACACGATGCCGCCTATTGCCAGGGCCTTACTCGATGTGGTAAAGAACGGCACGGTCATCTTCATCTCGGACATGGAGGTCGCCGCCGGGCAAAGCCCGCGCCCCGTCGAGCTGGAAGCGCCTATCGTCAATATGTCCCTCCGGGATTTTGAAGCGAATCCCGCTATTGCCGACGCTATCGTGTTCGGCAACGGATTCTGAGGGAACGCAGCGGCAACAGTTGTTGCCTACGCGGTGAAGTACGAAAAACTCGGTTTCCCCACTTGCACACTCGCTTACTCGGATATGCTCTCTGTTGAGCAAGATGCCTCTGTTACCAGGGCGAATTCCATGCCCGCACTCCGTATGGTTACCGACGAGCGGTCCGAAAGCGCCGTCGATCAGGCGCCCGCTACGACGGCTGCCATCGTCAAAGCCTGGACCGATCCCCTGACAGAGGCGGAAGCTTATTCCGGCTCTTATTCCTTTGATCCCGAACCCCCTTACATTTATGAAGGTTATGACTATGAAGCGGCAATGCTCGTCATGGAAGGCGACCTGAACCGCTGTGTTTACGCGCTTTCTCCAGCCGAGTATACAGACGGCTCCCCTGTGCAGCTGCCGATCGAAAGCATGGTAAACAAAATGCTGGCCGCTACCTCCCAGCCTCCGGACAAAGTCGTCGGGCCTCTCGGTCCGAATATGACGGAAGCTACGGTGCGATCCGTCGCGGCGAACGGCGTCATGGCGGGCTGCAAGCCGGATACCATGCCCCTGCTGCTGGCTCTCACGGAAGCCATGGCGAATACCGATATTGCCGAAGCGCTCATGGGCGCCCAGGGCTGGTTCAGCTTCGGTGCGATTGTGAACGGGCCCTATGCGGCGGATATTCGCATGAATACAGGCGGACCGAATCTGTCCGGCCCGGCGCCGCTGACGCCAGGCGTCCCCGCCAATACCTCTGTCGGCCGTTTCATGCGCCTGATGATGGTCAATATCGGCGGCATCGAGCCAGGTATCTTTGAGGCGAAAGGCATAGGCAATCCGCACAAGAGCAGCATCGTCATGGCGGAAGCCAGCGACGAATCCCCCTGGCCCCAGTATTCCGCCGACTTGTCAAAGAACGCAACCTGGCCTTCAACCGAAGCGACCTTCAGCGACGGCGAAAATACGGTTACTTTCTTTGTCTTCTTTGGTGACATGCTGAATGGTTTCCGGGCAAGGTACACCGGCCCGACGGACGATTCGCCCAACGCTGCGGTAGCCGAACGGGTGCTCGGCCCGATCGCGGAAGCGGCGAAGTTCTTGTCCCGCAGCCAGCAAGGCCTCTGTGTGTTTATCAGCCCGGCACAAGCCGAACAGCTTGCGGACGCCGGCTATACCCGGCAGATGGCCCAGCAATGGATTTCTGACCACTGCGTCGATGTATACGATAAGGCGTCGGCGATGGGTCTGGGTTCCGGCGTGGTCGGCACCGTGTTTACGATTCAGGGCGTACCTCTGAATCCTTCCGGGCAGTGGCCTGCCGAATGGAGAACGCCCGGCTTCAACGAAGTCGTGAAGTATTATCCGAATCCGGACGGCATTCAGATCCTCGTGGGCATCGGCAGCTATGGCGGCCTGATCATGAACGGCACGCCCAGATGGACTGTCGCCATCGACAAATGGAGATAAGCTAGACTGCATACTGCCGGGAAGCCGCCTTTCCCTGGCGGCTTCCCGGCATTTTTTTGCGCACAGGAGCGCCTTTCATTTTAGCTATGTTATACTGTTGGCAGTCAATGTATAAGCAGGGGTAAGAATCTTGTGCTGAACAGAGATTCGTTCAAGAGGTGACGCAATATGAGAACACTGGAAACGGAGCGGCTTATCCTGCGAAAATTCCAAGAAAGCGACTTCGCTGCCGTGCACAGTTACGCAAGCCGCACGGACAATTTGACCTACCTGGCATGGGGGCCGAATAGCGAAGAAAACACAAAGGCTTTCCTTGCTTTTGCGATCGCTCAGGCAGAAGAAGCGCCTTGCACGAACTATCAATATGCCGCTGTGTTGAAGGCTGAAGATAAGCTGATCGGCGCCATCAATCTTACCCTATCCGGAAGGGAAGCGGAAACAGGCTGGATCCTGCATAAGGAGTATTGGAATCAAGGCTATGGGACAGAGATGGCCGCCGCCATACTTGACTTCGGATTTCACTATTTGAATCTCCACCGAATCCTTGCCCATTGCGACGCGGAGAATATCGGCTCCTACNGGGTAATGGAGAAAATCGGCATGCGCCGCGAAGGCGTATTTCTCGAAGCCCGGCCGGCACATAAAGGTTCAGAAAAAGAATACAGCGACGAATTGTCCTACGCGATTCTCAAGAAGGAATGGGAAGCGCGCAAAATCATTGCCAGATAGGCAATATCGGGCATGTTGTCGAGGTAATTCT
>WRNN01000249.1 GCA_009776595.1 Clostridiales bacterium | reverse complement strand
ATATGGGCTTAGGCGTCTTCACAGACTGGTCCGGGTCGAAAGACTTCTATATCGGGGACAATGAGTTCATTGGCCGGGAGAATCACGACTATCTGACCGGTTGGTTCGGATCCATGTGGACCAGCGGGCCCGCGCCGATCTCCGACCTGGCTTCATATTGCTCGATCAAGCTGTATGGACAGGGCCACGTGATTTGCTACAACATCGCCGACTTTTTCCATGACGCGATAGACATTGCCACCTATGGGCTGCCGGACGGCGCCTATGAAGATGAGAACGGCCAATACAACGAAAACGGCTATGACGCCAATGGGATAAAGCGCGACAGGCTGTGCTCTTCGATCGATATTTACAACAATTCAATTAACGTATCCTGCGATAATTCGATCGAGAGCGACGGGGGCTGCTACAATATCCGGATCATGCGGAACAGCTGCTTCAACTGCGCCGAGCGTAGTATGAGCATGCAGCCAGTCTGGGGCGGCCCGGTATACTGGATCCGCAACCTCATCTATCACGCCCCGAGCGCCGGCGGGATCAAATTCGTCGCCGACCCGATGGGCGGCCTGTGGTACAATAACACCTTCGCCACCGATGTAACCTGCGCCACTTCTTCGAACATGCATTTCAGGAACAACCTGATTCTCGCGGAAAGGGCTACCGCTCGCGTATGGTCCGTTACCCAGCGGACCAACTACTCGAGCTCCGATTACAACGGATTCTGCCTGCCGACCAATCAGGCCAACCCCTTCCAGTGGATTACGCCTCCCTTTGACCGTATGACCGATTATGATATCTCGGGCCGTACGACGCGCAACTACGCCACGTTGGATGCGCTCCGTCAAGGCACCGGTCAGGAAATGCACAGTATCCTTGTGGATTGGGATATCTTCATCAACGCTTACGCGCCTGACGCAGCCACGCCAACCAGGATCTACTGGGCGGATGACTTTGACTTCCAGCTCAAGCCGGATTCCGTAGCGGTCGACGCCGGTATGGTTCTTCCGAATGTGACCGACGGTTATATCGGAAGCGCGCCGGACCTTGGTGCTTATGAAGTCGGCCTGGGTGTGCCCGTTTATGGGCCGCGCTGGTAGTCATAAGCTATAGGGACAAGGGACAAACAAAGACGCTGCCGCACAAACATAGCGGCTGCACTAACAGAAACAAAGCACTGGCGCTTGGGTTGAGAAACCCGGGCGCCAGTCNTNGTTACAGTTCAGTGCCGCCCGCNACCTTCTGCGCCGACACTGAACTGTATCCAGTCGTCTGTGTTTTGCGCAACTGCATAGAAAACAGCTTGAATTGCCGCACCCTGTGTTATATACTATAAGGCGTAGAAATCGGTCAGTAGACTAAGATTGGGGAGAGTTGAACCCGCATGATCATTTCCGCAATCTTCCTACCATGCGAATAATTGCCGGCAGTGCGCGGGGCCGTCGACTGCAGACGTTACAGGGCCTGCGCCTGCGCCCGACACGGGATATGGTTAGAGAAGCGGTATTTAGCAGTCTGATGCCCAGGCTGCCGGGCAGCAGCGTATTGGATTTGTTTGCCGGTACAGGCGCATTGGGAATCGAAGCCTTGAGCAGGGGCGCGGTATCCACCGTATTTATCGATATTGACCAGCAAGCCTGCGACCTGATCCATACAAATCTGACAAACTGCGGTTGGCGCTGCTCGGAAGAAATCCGAATCCTTCGGAAAGAAGCAGCCCGCTGGTTGACGTCCATGGAGGCAAAGGCGGATACGCAGCAGTTCGATATCATCTTTGCGGATCCGCCTTATAACAGAGGATTTGAGGAAACCGTGCTGCGGGCCCTATCCGGCGGTAAACTGCTTTCCGCCGACGGGGTACTGGTTCTGGAAAGCGACGCCCGACAGGTTCTGCCGGTATATGCGGGCAAGCTGTTTCAGTATAAAACCAAAACCTATGGCGATACGCGAATCAGCTACTATCATCATACGCAGCAGTGCGGAACAGCAGGAAAGGAAGGGAATACACATGGATATTCTGGATCTCCTGGAGGAGTTTGAATCGATCATTGAGGGAAGCGGCCGTATCCCGATGACCGGGAAAGTGGTCATTCATGAAGAAGTTCTATACAATTATCTGGATAAGTTCCGCGCCTACCTGCCTCAGTCCATCCGCGACGCCGAGTATGTGATCCGNGAGAAAGACAGGATTCTCAACGATGCTGTGCGGGAGGGNGAAGGCCTCATCGAAGGCGCGAAAGTAAAGTGCCAGCGGATCGTCGGGGAAAGTGAAATCGTCAANCAAGCCATCGCCCAGGGNGANCTGATCATTAATAACGCGAAGGCAGAGGCNAAGAACCTGGTTTCGGGNGCGTACAGCTATTCCGAGGAAGTTATGTCGAATTTGCAGAAAGAACTGGAGACGAACCTGAAGACGATCCGCAGCGGACGCGACGCCATCCGGCTGCATTTACCGCCGCCCAGCGTCATTGACATCCAAAAAATGGAAATCGCAGAAGGCGAGTAATCATCGCCGGTAAAANTATATCCCCTCGTCGCTTGCGCCTCAACAAAATCAATTTAAACAAGGGCATTGAGGAGTATGAGCGACTAAGGCAGCGGAATCGAAGCGCCGCGGGCTTTTTGTCCCGCGGTTTTTTACATTCAGGCGCTTTGTCCTGCCGTGCGAATGACGGATCTTGCCGATCAGCGATATTTCTCTATCAGACCATGATCGAGCTGAGGAAATACTCCGGATTGCCTCTGGTATAGTCGCTTCCGGTCAGCAGGCTGTACATCGCCGCGGCGCGGCGTTCGACTTCCCAGGCATTGGCGGCGTGAGGGTTATGACGGGTCAGTGCCGTCATCTGGCTGGTTCGGGTGACCGGCGGGAGAGCCGGCGCCTTTTTGATCCGGTGCAGAAGCTGTCGCCCGGTTTCGTTGGCGCCCAGTATGCGCAGATAAGGGGGGCCTTCCCGGAGATAGGCGGCATGGCTCTCGCGATAGTCGATGAGCAGATGCGCCGTCATGCGCTGGAGCCGGGTAAAGGTGTACCGCCTGGTTTTCACCAGCGAATAGAACTGCGTCAGGTTTTCCGCCCGCCCGGCGGCGTCTTGCACGCGATACTCGAGCCCTTCGGTCATATCGGGTAAGGCGCGGAGGCTGTCGAGGGAAGCCCGCCGCAGGAGAGCCAGTTGGAGGGGGGCGGCGTCGCGGGAAAAGAGCAGCGGCGTATCCGCCAGATAAGGCAGGGCNGTCTTTCGGGATATNCNCGGCAACATCGGACAGAAGCGCGGTTTCCTCTAACTTCCTGCGAATGGCGGTCGCCGAGGCGAGAAGGCCTTTATCATCCGGTAATGCCGCTTCCAGATAAGCGCTGCCTTCGCGGGGGATGAGAAGCGGCTCCAGGGGGAGCTTTTTTTCCGCGATAACCCGCAGATAAGAAAGAGCAAGCCGGTCGTTGGGCAAGGTAGGGACAAAGCTTTGATGGTCCCCGTAGTTCAAGGCTTTGGTCTGGGCTTCGGCGTAGGGGAGTCCGGCGGAGAGGAAGCGGCGGAGCCCGTCCTGATACGCAGCATCCGGGAAAGCCAATC
>WRNN01000248.1 GCA_009776595.1 Clostridiales bacterium | reverse complement strand
AAGTGGACATCGGGATTCGCGTCGAGCTGCCCGCCATCGTCATGGAGCATATCACCAGCGTCATGTATGAATCGAAACTGCTGTACCGGACGAAAAAGTACGGCGATACCGTGCGGACCTTCTGTATGAATCCCTATGGCTATGTGGTCTCGGAAAATGTGGACGGGCTNATCACGGTGAACGGGCACAGCTATACGGATCCCGCCCGGCGCAGCGAGAATACCAACTTTGCGCTGCTGGTGAGCAATCGNTTTACCCAGCCTTTCAACCAACCGTATCGCTATGGCAAACACATCGCCTCCCTCTCCAATATGCTGGGGGGAGGCGTGATGGTGCAGCGCTTCGGCGACTTGATCAAAGGGGTGCGGACGAACGAACACCGGCTGTCCCAGAGCTTTGTGACGCCTACTTTGGCGGCGACGCCCGGGGATCTGAGCCTGGCGCTGCCGAAACGGCATCTGGATAACATCATCGAGATGATCTATGCCCTGGATAACATTGCGCCCGGCGCCGCGAATGACGATACTTTACTGTATGGCGTGGAAGTAAAGTTTTACAGNTCGACGCTGGATCTCAGCCCCGACCTGGAGACGGCGCTCCCCGGTATGTACGCCGTCGGCGACGGCGCCGGCATCACCCGCGGCCTCGCGCAGGCGGGTGCCAGCGGCGTCAAAGTCGCCCGGGTGATCAGCGGGAAGTTGTAAGATGGATAAGAGTATTTCTCCTGTTGTCGCTATGATAACGCCGGGTATCCTCAATCTGCTGACGGAGAATCGTGGCCTGAGTATAGAGGACGCTTCCGATATTCTCTACAATTCACAGCTATATAAAGCGTTGGAAGATGAGGAAACAAAGGTCTGGCGGCTTGGTTACCCGCTCCTTTATGATTTGTTGGAGGAAGAACTGGCTACAGGTAAAATCACTTACCCGGAGGAGCAGATATGACGAAGCAAAAAGGCGAAGTTTGGTTCCTTGCTTCTTGCGTGGAGCTTTATAAGGACGAAAAAGGTATGAGCGGGCAGGAAGCATTCAATTATCTACAAAAGACGGGAGCGGTTAAGTTTATTATAGACTGTTGGGATGGCTTGCACATGACAGGCCCCCTATACATAATCGACAGCATCGACGAGTATATCAAAACCCACGCAGGGGATATCCCAAAGTAAAAGTGGCAATAGTCATGATGATTATAACGCTCTCGCCGCGATGTCGCGGCGAAACTGGCAGCCATCGAAGTGAATCGAGCCGACGCCTTGGTATGCCAGATCCACCGCATCCCGCAAAGTATCTCCGCAGGCTGTGACAGATAGTACGCGACCCCCCGAGGTTAGCGTCCCGGCAGACGCATCCGGGCTTGTACCGCAGTGAAATACGGTGACGCCTTCCGGTACATCGGTAAGACCCGCGATAGCGTCGCCTTTGCGCGGATCTCCGGGGTAACCGGCGGCGGCCATCACGACCGTGACGCAACTGCCGCTTCTCCAGCGAATAGGCACGTTTTCCAGATCTCCGGCACTGCAGGCGAGCAGGATATCCAGAAGGTCGTTTTCCAGCAAAGGCAGGACGGCTTCTGTCTCCGGGTCACCGAAGCGGGCGTTGAATTCCAGTACCATGGGGCCTTTCGCTGTCAGCATCAGACCGGCATAGAGTACGCCTCGAAAAGAACTGCCCTCCGCCGCCATAGCNGAGACGACAGGTTCCAGGATCTCTTTTTGCGCCCTGGCGACNAGGGCCGGCGTGCCCGCGGGAGCGGGTGCATAGGCGCCCATNCCGCCTGTATTGGGGCCTTTGTCGCCGTCGAANATGCGCTTGTGATCCTGGGATGGGATCATGGGAACGACGCGGCGCCCGTCGGTAAAGGCCATCAGCGACAGNTCTTCGCCNTCCAGNTATTCTTCCAGAACAAGCGCGTTGCCGGCGTCCCCGAATGCCTTGTCTTCCAGAACCAGGCGAATAGCTTCATCCGTTTCTTGCAGGGTTGCACAAATGAGGACGCCCTTGCCGGCGGCCAGGCCATCGGCTTTGACCACCCACGGTCCCGGCATCTCCCGGGCAAAGGCTATCGCTTCCTGGGATTCACTTGCCCGGAACACCTTGTACTTAGCCGTTGGTACGCCGCAGCGGCGCATCAGGTCCTTGGCGAAAGCTTTGCTGCCCTCCAGCCGGGCAGCTTCTTTTGATGGGCCGAAGGCCTGTATGCCGGCAGCAGCCAGCGCGTCCGTCAGGCCCATGGTGAGGGGCAGTTCCGGCCCCACTACGACATACTCTACAGCATGATCTTTGCAGAACGCCACCAGGGCCGGTACATCATCGGCCCCTATCGCGACGTTTTCGGCCAGCCCGGCTGTGCCGGCATTGCCGGGAGCACAATACAGCCGCTGCAGCTTCGGGCTTTGCTTCAGCTTCCAGGCCAGGGCGTGCTCCCGGCCGCCGCCCCCCACAATCAGTACATTCATCAATACGCCGCCTCCTAACTAAGATGCGCTTCGCCCATAGAACGAATCTTCGCACCATACTATGCTCTGTTGTGTGATAGATGAGTCCATGCATGACTTAGCGGCTCTTTACTGGCTGCAATAGAGCCGTTTAATCAGGTGAAACACAAACGGCAAAGCCTTAGGTGAATGCCTACTCCATCTTGCTGTTCCCGATGACCCAGTCGTTGTCTTTNCGCGCTTTCGCAAAGCCTACCTGATCTCCTTTGGTGAATAACACGGGNGCGTCGCCGGTCGCNGGGCCTTCTCCCTTTCTTTTGCGTTCAGCGGCTATTTCGGCCATNTAAGNCTCCAGCGCCTGCTCCTTCACCATGCCCTCGGCGGACTGATAATTGAGCTGGCGNTCGTGCACGCGGGAAACCATCTCATAAGCCCCNGGGTAGGGAATNCAGTAGACAAGGCCTTCCTCGATGCCTTTNTTAAAACGCTCCGCCANTTCCACCGGGTCGATACCCTGCGAGACATGTTCCTTCAGCAGATCGATAACCTCCGCTGTCGTATTGTAACCGGTATCCTTAAACTGCTCCGGCCNGCGNAGTTCCGTCGCCCATATCTCCGAGTTGATATTCATGGGACAGAGTGCGGTAGCGCCGATGCCATAAGGCTTAAGCGCCTTATAGTAGCTTTCCATCAGGTTGTTGACCGCTGCCTTGGCGGCGGAGTAGGGCGCCGTTTTCGCGTTTCCGCCCCAGCCGCCCATGGACGAAGTGACGGCGATGTGGCACTCTGTCTTGTTTGCGTATGCCTTGATGATACGCGGAACCATGATGAGCAGGCCGTTAACTACCGCGTTAAAACAAACGCCCAGGACCCAGTCATAGTCGTCGAAAGTGGATGCCTCCGCCGGCCCGAAGGAGTTCACGCCGGCAGTCTGGATAAACAGATGCGGTGGCCCGCCGAATACTTCTTCCGTCCTGTCGGCGGCAACGATGTAGGCGCTGCGGTCCGTCAGGTCAAACGGCAGCGTAAGCAAATCCTCCCTGCGGCATCCCGCGAAGGCGACAATGTCGTCCGCAGCCCTCTCCAGCGCATCCTTGCGCATATCCGCCAGGGCAATTTTCATCCCTGCTTTCGCAAATACT
>WRNN01000247.1 GCA_009776595.1 Clostridiales bacterium | reverse complement strand
CAAATCTGCATGACCGTGGAAAGGCCGAAAGGATTCCGGATTTTCTCCGCTTCCGTGAGGACGCAGAGGCCAAAGCAAATGGATCCGAAGGATGTACGCGATATATTGCTGCTCAAAGTAATCCCCAGCCCGATTATCGGGGCGCCGCCGCAGGTCTGTCAATTGGTCGGCATTACCAGAAGCACCCCTCCGGGCGAAGCGCCAACCCCGGATACCTGGGAATGCAGCGGTTCGATCTCCTGGGGCGTCAATTCGACAGAAGATCCCTGGAGCGGCGTAAAGATCAACAAGATTCTGGACGCCTATTACACCTCTGCGCCAACCGCTGTATATGGATCGCTGGCCTCCGGCCGCATCGTCCATGACTATTTGAAATAATAAGGGTAAATAGGAAACCCGTTAAAGAATCTATACATCGGGTTTCTTAGGGTTTCTTAGGGTTTCTTATAGCGGCGCATCTGGATGCGCCCCGCGAACGTAATCACAAGCAACAAGCAGCGAACAGGATCGTACCTGCTCGCTGCTTCTGCTATATCTGAGGGCTAAACAGCCCTTATTTGCCCGCCGCTAAGGCAGCAAGGCTTGTTCTATTGTATAGGAATAGGCGTATTGTATGTTTTAGGGCTGTTGCGGCATGCCGCCGCCGGGGTACATGCCGCGCGGGTCGAAGGGCATACCATACTCCTGATCCGGCTGATAGGGCTGATACTGTCTTTGATTCATATTCGGCATGGGCTGGACTTCATCGGAAGGCTTGTATTCGTCCAGGGTAAGCGTCAGGCGCATCTCTTGTTCTCCGCGCCGCAGTTCCAATGCCAGCTCGTCGCCGGGCGACAGGTTGTTGATGATCTCCTTTAGCCCTTCGACAGATTCGACCGCAGTACCTTTGGCGGCAAGAATGATATCGCCCGCTGCCATACCCGCTTTATCCGCCGCGCTTCCCGGATTGACCGACTCCACATAGACAAACTGTCCGCTTTCGGCAGCTTGCGTACTGACGGTGACGCCCATTACTGCCCTTCCCTTCACATAGCCGTCCCGAATGAGCTGTTCGACGATGCTCTTTGCTTTGCCGGAGGGAATGGCAAAGCCCAGGCCTTCTACGTTCATACCGGATGACTTTGCGCTGACGATGCCGATGACCTGTCCCTTCAGGTTGAGCAGCGGGCCGCCGGAGTTGCCTTCATTCACTGCCGCGTCCGTCTGAAGCATGTTCCGCGGGACGCCGTCAATATTTATCTCCCGGTCGAGCGCACTGATATACCCGACTGTCATGGAGTTCGCGAATTCTCCTAATGGATTGCCGATGGCGACGACCTGCTCGCCGACCAGCATGGCGGCGGAATCGCCCCAGGACAGATACTGCAGGTCCCTTGCTTCGATTCTCAGTACCGCCAGATCGCTCTCCGGATCACGGCCGACCAGGACCGCGGGATACTTTGTGCCGTCATACAGCAATACGGTTATGCTTCCGGCGTTTTCGATNACATGATTATTCGTGACGATGTAGCCGTCTTCGGAGATGATAAAGCCGGAGCCCGCCGCGGGCAGTGTCACAGTCCGGCCAAATACATTGCGGCCTGTTGTTTCGGTGGATATGGCCACCACTGCCGGATTCGCCCCCGCGAACAGTTCGGTCAGTGAAAGCGATTGCCCTCCCGGATTGACGCCGCCTGTCCTTTGGATTGAGCCGGAATCCACAGTCCCCATCACGTCGGCTTCCGAATTGCTGCTATATGCGCTTTCAGCGTTTCCCGGCAAGGCGTTGTAGTAGTTTTCGCTTATCTTTGCCCCGGCGAGTCCGCTGCCGAGCATGAGAAACAGGCAGCATAGTATCGCCGCGACGGTTTTCGTTCCGGACCGCTTCGCAGGACTCCTTTGCAGGCTCACCCGCTGTTCTTCCCGGAGAGGCGCAGCGTCTTGGTATACGTCAGGTTCTGCGGCGGAGGTTTCCTCCCGGCTGTCCGATTGCGCAGCTATAGGGCCCTCGCAGGGATAACCGAGGATGCCCGGGTCCTCCTGACCTTCCTGACTCTCGCCCTCGTGCCCCCCCTGATCCTCCGGATTCAAACGCATATAATCATATTCGTTATAACTCATCCTTCGTTCGCTCCTTTCGTGTATGACCTTCCGTCATTTCTCTTCTGGTATCACTATAGCGAACTCTTTTGAAGGCTGATTGTGCTTTGTTTGAAGTCTCCCTGTACTTCAGTTGTCATTCGTGTGAACTTAGCTTTGCGTTGCGGACCCGGCGCCGGCTTTGCAGGTTTTCAACAGAAGATCATACATAAATCCTAATAATTCCGATAAACCCATACCGGTATACGCGGACGATTGATCCCCGATTCCCAGCGCCATCCGGCAGGAAAAGGTATAGACGAAGCTGGAATGCGCCTTTACCCAAAAATCCGCATCCGTATCCTCCGCCAGCACATGATTGTCAATTAATTGACGAATAAGCATCCTGATNACTTGCTCGCCGCCAAGGATAATGTAATCGGTCAATATCTTGCGAACCTGGGCATTGCGGTACTGCTCCTGGAGCATAACGCGCAGAACTTTGAGATAATACTCTGCTTTATCGGGCGGGAAAACCAGTTCCAAACAGGATAGGATACCCTCTGCTGTTATATTCTCTTTCAACTGATCAAATCGGTCCTGTTGAAAGGTATTGGCTATATTGTTTATGTAATCCTCAAGAATACTGTCAAGAATGGANCTTTTAGACGGATAATGATAATAAATGGAAGCTGCGTTCATTCCGACAGAGGCTGCCAATTCGCGTATGGACGTTTCGGTGAATCCTTTCTCCGCAAATAAGGTGGCCGCAGCATACAGTATTTTTTCTTTGGTGGATAAGCTATCGTTTTCTACCATTTAATCACCACNTTATAAGACTTTCCTGTATAATATAACATAATCCCGCTTGTCTTTCCATATCACGCCATTCGTTGTGTCACCAAATTCGTTGAATAAACTTCTTCGTGAAGAACGCGATCCAAAGCATGCTGATTGCCGTTCCGGATAAAACCGCAAACAGGCTTATCCCCTCCGTCATGAGTTTGCCAATCCAAAAGGAAGGCAAAAATGCGCCGAAGAAATGATAGGGCGCAGGAATAAACCATGCGGCGAGCAATCCCAATAAACTGACGCCCATCAGCTTGGAGAGCGCAAGCCCTTCCACGCGGTTGTCCGCAAGGGATACGATCATGAGCGACATGGCCAGGCCCGCCAAACTGTTCATCACAGAGCTGAGCAGAATGGCGTTGAACGCTAAACCCGAAAGCGAGAACAGCGATAAAACCACAACATTGACGGCGAAGGACCAGGCCATCGGTATGCCGATACGAGCCGCCAAATACGGGTAACCCCCGGCGGGGGTGATTTTATAGAAAGAGCCGATGTCTTCGTCGCGTTCTTCCAGAAGCAGGAACGAGAACACCATCGCGAGGATGAGCGGGGTAAGGCAGGAGAGAAAACCGTCGACGAGCCTGTACCAAGCGGTCAGCGACAAAGAAAACCTTTTTTCCAGGATATCGTTGACCGCCGGCAGGGTAATTCGAAACGCCAATCCCGCCAA
>WRNN01000246.1 GCA_009776595.1 Clostridiales bacterium | reverse complement strand
ATGAAGGAAGAGTACACTATACTTATTCCGATGATGGCGCCGATTCACTTTTCTATGCTGAAGAACATACTGCATGACCAGGGCTATCGCGTGGAATTGCTGGAAAACAGCGGTCAGGCATTAGTGGAAGAAGGACTGAAATATGTCCATAACGACACTTGTTATCCTGCGCTNCTGGTCATCGGGCAAATGCTGGATGCGATCAAGAGCGGTAAATACGACGAAAACAAGATTGCTTTTCTCATGTCTCAGACAGGCGGGGGATGCCGAGCCTCCAATTATATTTATTTGCTGAGAAGAGCGCTCAAGAAAGCGGGCTATGGACACATACCCGTCGTATCTTTTAATGTGACCGGCATGGAGAAAAGCAGCGGCTTTCGCTTGACCATACCGCTGATATTCAAGCTGATAACGGCTATCGTGTACGGGGACGGCTTGATGGCGATGAATAATCAGATCAAAGCGTATGAAATAGAGAAGGGTAGTTCCGCGCGTCTCGTAGAGGATTGGATATCCCGCCTTTCCTCCCAGTTCAATGAAGGGGAAGGCTTTACGATACCGCAGATGCAGGATAATTTTCGAAAAATGGCAGCGACCTTCAACGCCATCCCTTGCGAACACAAACCGAAGGTCAAAGTGGGCATCGTCGGCGAGATTTATGTTAAATACGCCAGCCTGGGCAATAATAATTTAGAAGAATTCCTCGCCGGGCAGGACTGCGAAGTCATGGTGCCGGGCCTGCTGGATTTTGCGCTTTATACGCTGAACAGTAAGCCAGAAAACAGCCGGTTATATGGAGGAAACACCATCATCGCGCTGGCCTGTGAAGCAATATCCCGTTATATTCAGCGAATGCAAAACGTGATGATTGATACCATTGCCCTCTATCCTAATTTCATTGCGCCGTCGCGTTTTTCTCATACCAAATCCCTGGCTGAAGGCGTGATTGGCACAGGCTGTGTGATGGGGGAAGGATGGCTTTTAACGGCGGAGATGTTGGAATTGGTGGAAAGCGGCTATGGAAATATTGTTTGTACGCAGCCATTCGGTTGCTTGCCCAATCATATTTGCGGAAAAGGAATGATCCGAAAGATCAGGGAAAAGGAGCCCTTAGCCAATATAGTGCCTATCGATTATGATCCAAGCGCGACCAAGGTGAATCAGGAGAACAGGATCAAATTGATGCTGGCGGTAGCCCGTGAAAACCTGCTCCATGAGCAGGAGGCCAACAAGAAGCTGAATAAGCCGAATGTGCCGGCGCCCAGCCGTCAGGGGACAGATCCTTTCGGACAACTGGGCCGTGCCATACCGCGGATGTCCATTGTATCGATGTTGAATTAAGCAGAGGGCTGTGACGAAATGAAAACCGCATGTATAGTGAAGACAACAGTGATCGCGCTCCTGGCGATACTTGCGTTTTTTGCTGCGCTTTCGGGCTGCGATAAGGCGGAAACGCCGGAGGAGAACGTTCAGGAGACGGTATGGATCGGGAAAGGGCATAAGGAGCCGGTTCCGCCGGTCAGGGAGATCCCGGAACCGGAACCGGAACTGCCGACCGGCCTTCTCGTCATGATTGATAACGAGGAAGCATCCCGCCCGCAGATGGGATTGGATAAGGCGGACATCGTATTTGAAATCATTGCGGAGGGCGGGATTACCCGTTATATGGCTTTGTACTATAAGTATGCGGCCCCTGTAATCGGCCCGGTTCGCAGCACAAGATACTATTTTGTACAGTTGGCGAAAGGCATGGATTTGCCCTTTGCCCATGTGGGCGGGGCGGAAGACGCGCTGACCATGATTGGCAGCCTGAGGATCAAAGACATCAATGAAATGACCAACGCGCAGAACTATTTCTGGCAGGATCAGAACAGAAGAAGGCCCCACGCTACATTTACCAGTACGGCGCAGTTGGTGGAAGCCGCGGCGAACAAGCAATTTGCTTTCAAAGCGCCGGTTTTGCCGCCTGTGGGCGAAGAGTTTACAGGGCCGGCGCTTGCAGACGGGCAGGTAACGCTGACCTATGTACAGGGCAGGAACGGGTATCAGGTACAATGGATTTGGGATGAGACCATGGGCGAGGAAGGCCAATACCGGCGTTATATCAATGGCGCAGCCCAGTCAAGCGGTGATGGCGCGCCGATTGTTGCGGATACCATTATGATACTGGCTGCGCCGAGCAGGGCGCGCAACACAGCGCCGCCCACCTCCGCTGTAGAGCTCATCGGCGGAGGGGAGGCCATCGGTATCACAGAAAACCGGATTATCCGGGGAAGCTGGAATAAGGAATCCGCGGAGCGGCCTCTATTCATCCTTGATGAGAAGAATGCGCCGATGGAGAGAAAACAGGGTAATCTATGGATTCAGGTAGTGGATAATCTGGAGGCTGTCAGCTTTGGCAAAGGATAGTGGCCAGGTCAGAATCTATACGGATGGCGCTTGCTCCGGCAACCCGGGCCCGGGCGGCTGGGGCGCGGTGCTGCTGTGGAAAGAACAGGAGCTGCGCCTGCAGGGCGGCGAGGAAGATACGACCAATAACCGCATGGAACTGATGGCCGCGATCAAGGCGCTGGAAGCGCTGAAACGTCCGTGTAAGGTGGAGATTTATAGTGACAGCGCCTATTTGATCAACGCGTTTTCCAAAGGGTGGGTTACCAAATGGCAGCTCAATGGCTGGCGTACATCCGGCAAAAAAGACGTGGAGAATCAGGAGCTGTGGCAGAGGCTTATTGCGCTTAGCGCTGAACATCAGATCGTATGGTACAAAGTAAAAGGGCATAGCGGTGATAAGTATAATATCCTGTGTGACGCTATGGCTGTGGAAGAAAGCGCAAAATTCAGGGTAAAGGAAGATAGGGATCATTTCCCAGGAAATACTGAGGAGTAGTAGTAAATGGATGAACAGTTTGACATCGCCGTGATCGGCGGCGGGCCGGCCGGCCTGTCTGCGGCAATTAACGGCTTAATACGGGGAAGCAGGGTATTTCTGCTGGACGCGGGGGGATCGATGCTTGTCCGGGCGGAGAGAATTGATAATTATCTGGGCATGCCGGGCCTAAATGGCCAGGAAATGATGGCAGGNTTCAGGGAACATGCGCTGCGCCTTGGCGTGGAGATAGAAAAAGGCAGGGCGACCAACGTCCTGCCNNTGGGGGAGCAATGGATGATCAGCTTCGGCAGCAAGGTNGCTTCCGCGAAAGCTGTCGTTCTTGCGACCGGTATAGCCAGGGAAAAGAGTGTCGAAGGAGAAGAAGCATACCTGGGCAAAGGGCTCAGTTATTGCGCTACCTGCGACGGCATGCTCTATCGGGGTAAAAACGCTGTCGTATACGGCACAGCGGGCGATGCGCCGGAAGAAGCCAATTATCTTGCGGAGATCGGCGTGCGGGTAATCTATGTCAGCCCCGGTGAAAGACCGGAAGGGTTAAAACCGGATATCGAGTGGCGCCGGGGAAGCCTGTCCGCCATACGGGGAGAAGAGAAGGTCAGCGCGGTAGCGCTGAAGGGGCTGCCTGATCAGGAGATAGAAACAGAGGGCGTGTTCATTCTCAGGGAAACGCTGGCGCCTCAGTCGATGGTCAGCGGCTTGCAAATGGCGGAGGGATA
>WRNN01000245.1 GCA_009776595.1 Clostridiales bacterium | reverse complement strand
GCCTCTTCCGTCGTCTCTACCGTCTCGTCTTCGCCTGTACCGGCGGCAATCCGGCGCCCGGCGACGACCCGGTCGCGGCTTCCTTCATCCTTATAGATTTCCACCTGATCAAATCCCGCATCCCGAAACAGAGCGACTACGGCAGGGCCTTGTTTCCAGCCGATCTCCACAAGGCACCAGCCCTGATCCTTGAGCGCCGTATAAGCGGAAGGAAGAATCCTGCGATAGGCGTCCAGCCCGTCTGTGCCGCCCCACAATGCCCTGACCGGCTCCTTCTTCACCGTGTCTTCCAGCGCCAGCATTTCCTCGCTAGCGATATAGGGGGGATTGGACAGGATCAGGTCGAAGCGTTCTCCCTTGTCCACGTTCTCAAACCAGGACCCCAGGATCGGGCTGACACGTTTGGACAGGCTATAACGCGCAAGGTTTACCCGGGTAAGCTCGATTGCCAGCGGATCCACATCCACCGCCAGGGCCTGCATACGCGGNCTTGCCACNGCTAACGCGACGATCAGCGCGCCGCTGCCGCAGCCCAGCTCCAGTACCCGGGCGCTCTCATTTCCCTGTAACCTGGCTAAAGACTGTTCCACCAGTATCAGGCTGTCATGACGGGGAATCAGCACCCCGGGGACAACACGGATAGTCAAAGCGCCGAAATCCTGCCTCCCGGTGATATACGCCATTGGCTCCCCCTCCGCTAAGCGCTTAACGGCAAGCTCATAGCGCGCCGCTTCCGCAAGGGTCAATCGGCCATCCAAATTCAGGAGCAAACTTAGCCCCTCTTTCGCCCAACAAAACGAGAGAAGCGCCCTTGCGTCCAGACAGGCGGCTTCTCCGGAAAATCCCGCATCGATTAATCTCTTACACGCCCGGGCATAGGCTTCCCTGGCCGTCACTTACTCTTCCTCATTTCCGGCCNCTAAGACACGTCGGCTTTCAGTTTCTCCGCTTGNTCCGCGTTGGTCAGGGCTTCGATGAATTCATTCAAATCCCCCTGCAGTACATACTCGAGCTTGTAGGAGGTCAGGCCGATACGGTGGTCCGTCACCCTTCCCTGCGGGAAATTATAGGTACGTATCCTTTCACTGCGGTCGCCGGATCCCACCATACTCTTTCTTGTACTGGCTTGTTGGCCCTGCTGCTCATCCGTGGCTTTTTCAAGCAAACGGGAACGCAGCACTTTCATCGCCTTATCTTTGTTCTTAAGCTGAGACTTTTCATCCTGACAACTGACCACCAGCCCCGTGGGGATGTGGGTAAGCCGGATCGCGGATTTTGTCGTGTTGACCGACTGGCCGCCCGGTCCGCTGGAGCAGAAGATATCTACGCGGACGTCCGCCGGGTTGATCTCNACATCTACTTCCTCNGCTTCCGGCAACACCGCTACCGTAGCGGCGGAAGTATGGATGCGACCGCTGGATTCTGTCTCCGGCACCCGCTGTACCCGATGCACGCCGCTTTCATATTTCAATCTGCTGTATGCGCCCCTGCCCTCGATCAACAGCACAACTTCCTTGACGCCGCCGATATCGGTAATATTCGAAGACATGATATCCATATGCCAGTTCTGGTTTTCTGCATAGCGGGAGTACATTTTCATCAGGTCGCCGGCAAACAGGGCGGCTTCTTCCCCGCCGGTTCCGCCGCGGATTTCAAGAAGAACATTTTTATCGTCGTTCGGATCCCGGGGCAGCAGCAATACGCGCAGGCGATGGCTCCATTCCTCTTCCTGTTCTTCCAACTCGCTCAGGTCTGTCCTGATCAGCTCCTCCATCTCCTGATCGAGCCCGCCTTCATCCAGAAGTTCCCGATTGTCTTTCATTTGCTGCAAGACTGCCTGATACGCGTGATAGGCGTCGATGGTTTCCTGCATTGCCGCGTGCTTTTTGGTATACTCTCTCCAGACGGCTTGATCTTCGATAANCNTGGGATCGCTGATTTTTTCCGTCAATTCATTATAAACTTCTTCCATTCTATCCAGTCTATCCAACATGGACGATACCGCCTTTCCTTATCGGGTCCGGGCGCTGCCGTAATAGGCGACGAGAGTAACCCGTCCGCTGCGACGAAGCGCCGGCTGGTTCTTTTGCTCTATCCTTCCTGTATCTAAGGCTCCGATAAGGCTTCGGCTGCCGTTTCCGGCGCAAACACCGGTTCAGCTGCAGGTTCGGGTGCAAACACCGGTTCGGCTGTGGTTTCCGCTGCCGGATCTGCGGTTTCCGATAAAACCGGCCCTTCCGGCGACTCTTGCGCTGCGGGAAGAACCCCGTCGTCCTGCAGCACCCTGGTCAGCGCCGCGATGGCCACTTCCAACTGGCTGTCGTCGGGCTCACGGGTAGTCAGCCGCTGGAGCTGCATGCCGGGCCAACTGATTGCCGCTACAAGCGGGTTATCCGACTTTCTGCCGGCAAGCCGGATCAGCTCATAGGATATCCCGGATATCAGCGGCAGCAGAATCAACCGGCTAAGTAAGCGTTGTATCATCGTGAGCTGCGGCAGCATGGAGTAGAGCAGAATGCTCACCACGATCACCAGCAGCAGGAAGCTCGTTCCGCAGCGGGGGTGCAGCCGGCTCATTCCGATTGCATTTTCAACGGTGAGCGGCTTTCCGCTTTCATAGGTAAAAATCGCTTTATGCTCCGCCCCATGGTATTGAAAAACCCGCTGAATATCTTTCAGCCTGGATATGCCGATCACATACAGCAGAAATATGCCGGCGCGCATCAGGCCTTCCAGCACATTCTGCGCGCCTCTGCCCGGCGCCCACCTTCGGATGATCTGCGCCAAAAAGGCCGGCAGAAGGAAAAACAGGGCGACGCCCAGTCCCAGCGCCAAAGCGACGGTTAGCACAATTTCCGTATTGGTCAGTTCCTCTTCTTCCTCGCCGTCGGCAAGGGACTGATTGGCGGAATAGACCAAAGACTTTACCCCGACAATCATGGAATCCACCAGGGCAACCGTTCCTCTGATCAATGGCCAGCGCAAAAAAACAGGCCGTTTCTTAGACGGTTTTATCTCCCAAACCATTGTTCCGATTTTGTCGGCGCCCTGACGCGTAGCGATCGCCATGGACTGCTTCCCCCGCATCATTACGCCTTCTATCACGGCCTGCCCGCCGTAGGAAAATTTTGATTCGCTCATTTATTCGTTCCGCCTAACATTCTTGCTGTTTTAAGATAACAGCCTTCCCCTATGTTAAAACAGTGCCCGTGAATTGTCAATAATGCGGGGTATCCCGGAAAGCATTGGTTGTAAATAGAAGGGAATGTTCGTATAATATCAATATCGCAGGCAGCTTTGGCGATCGGCGTCCGACTTATGCGCAGCTGAACAGGCGGAAAGGAAGGCTTGTTATCATGAAACCAATTATCGGAATCACGATGGGCGATCCGGCAGGCATCGGAGCGGAAATCACCATGAAGACGCTGGCAAAAAAAGAGATCTATGAAAACTGCAATCCGCTTGTCATCGGGGATTACGAAGCACTTCTCGACGCGAACAGATTCTGCGGAACCGGCCTGCGGGTGCATAGGATCCATACCGTCAGCGAAGCGCAAAACGAATGGGGAACGGTAGACTTGATTGACCTTGGCTTTCTTGTGCCCGGAAGCTGG
>WRNN01000244.1 GCA_009776595.1 Clostridiales bacterium | reverse complement strand
CACGTCGCCAAGCGCCCAAACCTTGTTATTTGTGGTTCTGAGCGTATCGTCCACTTGGATGAAACCGTTTAGCTGGAGGCTGATACCCGCAGCCGGCAAATCCAGTTCGTCGATATTTGGCTTGCGGCCGGTAGCGATAAGGATTTTATCCGCCGGGTAAACGACGCCGCCCGCCAGCGCCTCATGGCCTGNAATCTTCTCGACCTGCGTATCGAGATGGATGCTGATCCCGGATTCCGTAAGGTCTTTAAAGACTTCGTCCGCGACATCCCTGTCTTCCCGCGGCAGAAATTTACCAAAGGGTTCGAGTATCGTGACCTTACTGCCAAAACGCTTGAACATGCCCGCAAACTCAAGGCCGATGTAGCCTGCGCCGATGATCACAAGGTCTTTCGGCAGTTCGTCAAGTTCCATTGCGCTTTCTGACGTAAGGATATTCTTACTTTCATGAATACCCGGTATCTCAGGAATGACAGGCGTTGCCCCCGTATTGATGAAAATCCGCCCGCCCGTCAGGCGAGTTACGCTTCCGTCGGGCGAGGCGACTTCCACTTCGTCCGCGCCGGTAAACTTTGCCAAGCCGTTCATATAAGACACAAGCGGCTGGCTCAGCGCGCCGTTTGCCGCGCCATTATGCATTTTCTCGCGTGTAGCATATTTCAGCTTCATTGCCTCTATAAAGGGCAGATTGCGATTGCCCGCGGTAATCAGCGTTTTCGAGGGAACACAGCCCACGTTCGGGCAAGTCCCGCCGTCCATCGCGCGATCGCGCTCAATCAGGACGCTTTCTTCACCTTCTTGGCTGAGCTTCGCCGCAAGGGCGCGCCCGGCTTTACCGAAACCAATAATGATATTTTTGTAAGTTTGTTTATTCATAAATACCTCTTTCTATAGGGTTTATGTTTACATTATAGCATAGAATCGAACGAATACCTGTTGACAAGCTGTCAGGCGGGGGAGTAAGATAAGGCCAAACGAAATACGGCATAAACCGATGAGTGAGAGTAGTAACCGGAAACTGATCTCCACAGAGAGCCGCCGATGCTGAGAGAGCGGCGAGGGATTTTTGGGCCAATGGACTCACGAGGGTGACCCGAAAGCTGCCTGCCTGAAAGACATGCAGATAGGCAAGTAGGCGTCAACGGGGACCTTACCCGTTATCCGGAAGGCACATATGTCAGTATGTGATAAGAGTGGGCTTTCACGCCAAGCAGGGTGGTACCGCAGAAGTTTGTAGACTTTTGTCCCTATGGGATAATAGTCTTTTTTGTTTGCCGCTCAGTATGCAGTCGGTATTGTCGTATTCCCGCGGCGCAGGGCTTCAGTTCATTGGGCCACAGTAGGACGTGTATTCCAGAAAGCAGATAAGGAACGGAAAGGATGAGGGCTATGACAAACGGAA
This sequence comes from Clostridiales bacterium, assembly GCA_009776595.1. Classification (GTDB taxonomy): domain Bacteria; phylum Bacillota; class Peptococcia; order DRI-13; family UBA5745; genus WRMS01. The sequence goes on along the minus strand of WRNN01000244.1, from coordinate 2,214 downwards.
ACCAGGAAATCCCATACAAAATCTTTTTAACGGAAGATGAATTACCTGAGTATTGGTTCGACCTGAGGCCGGATATGGTCAATAAACCGGCGCCGATACTGCATCCGGGAACCTTGCAGCCATGTGTCGCGGCGGATTTGGAAGCGATATTCTGTGAAGGCTGTGTGGCGCAGGAGTTGAATACCAGCGAGAGATGGATTGAGATTCCCGGAGAGGTACGGGATTTCTACAAGATGTACCGGCCTTCTCCGCTTGTCCGCGCGTATTGCCTGGAGAAAGTCCTGGACACGCCGGCGAAGATTTATTACAAATTTGAAGGCTCCAATACTTCCGGTTCCCACAAACTGAATTCCGCCGTAGCGCAGGTATACTACGCGAAGAAGCAGGGGATCACCGGGCTGACTACGGAGACCGGCGCCGGACAGTGGGGTACGGCGCTGGCTATGGCCTGCGGTTACTTCGGTATAGATTTGAAGGTGTTTATGGTCAAAATATCCAGTCAACAGAAGCCCTACCGCAAAGCGGTGATGGAGACCTACGGCGCACAGGTTATCGCCTCCCCCTCCGATACTACCGCCGCCGGCAGAAAGATTCTTGAATTGATGCCGGATACCGGCGGATCCCTTGGCTGCGCGATTTCGGAGGCCATCGAAGTAGCGGCTACGACGCCGAATACCCGCTATGTATTAGGCAGCGTGTTGAATCATGTTCTGCTTCATCAATCTGTGATAGGGCTGGAGTCGGAGGCCGCCATGGCCAAGTATGACATTGAGCCCGATATCATCATCGGCTGTGCGGGCGGCGGTTCCAACCTGGGCGGACTCATCGGGCCTTTTATGTCCAGGAAGCTCAAAGGGCAGGCGGACTACCGCTTCATCGCCGTCGAGCCGGCAAGCTGCCCGTCGTTTACCCGTGGGCGTTTTGCCTATGATTTCGGCGATACCGGCTGCACGACCCCGCTGATGAAAATGTACACCTTGGGCAGCGGCTTCATCCCCGGACCCAATCATGCCGGCGGCCTTCGGTATCACGGGATGAACAGCGTCCTTTCCCAGCTTTTTCATGACGGCTATCTGGAAGCGAGATCCTATCCCCAGAACTCGATTTTCGAGGCGGCAACTTTATTTGCCCGCGCGGAGGGGACCCTTCCGGCGCCCGAATCCGCTCACGCCATTAAAGCCGCCATCGACGAGGCGCTGGCATGTAAAGAATCCGGGGAAGCGAAGACGATCTTCTTCGGGCTCTCCGGTACCGGCTACTTCGATTTAGCCGCCTATTTATCGTACAATGAAGGCTCGCTCGGCGACTATGTCCCCAGCGACGAAGAGCTGGAATCCGGCTTTACCACGCTGCCAAAAGTAGAATAAGTGCAATAATATCCGTGGCATTTAAAAATAGTTTATGGTATAATGTGTCCACTTAGTGAAGCTACACAGCGTAAGCTGAACTTAGTGGCACAGATACCATAGACTTAACGATCCGCAAGCGTTCAAATGCTTCGCGTAGCGGGAGTTTAGTCGTATGGTGAAATGTGTCCACTTAGCGGAAAGATACCATAGACTTAACGGACTTAACGGCCTTATCGGCCTTAACAATCGCGACTAAAGAAAGGGACGACGACGCCATGGATGATAACGGGGCTCAACTCACGCGGGATGATTATATCAATGTAACGGAAGGCCTTGCCAGAGTCAGAGATAATAAAAAGCTCTACCGGAGAATGCTGGGCATGTTTTTNGAAAACGGTGAATTTGCCGCTATGGAAGAAAGCCTGATGCAAAAGGACTACGCCAAAGCAGCGGACGCTGCGCATGCCATCAAAGGGATGACAGGCAATTTATCATTAACAGAGCTGTTTAGTATCAGCACGAGAATGATGGAAGAGCTGCGGCAGGGCGTCGCATCCGAAGAATCATACGCAGCGTTTAAGTCGGCTTATGGCCAGACCAGAATCTATGCGGAAGAGATCATGCAGGAGTTGGGTGACGAATAACTTGTAACTTAGTTCCGGCTATAGCAGCGTACATCGAAACAGCAGAATAAGACATACCTAAACAACGCGGCATAGCTGAACTATGCCGCGTTGTTTGAGTATACTTCAAGAAGCAAGCCCTAAGAGGAGCTTTTTTTCTGGAGTTTGACAAGCTGTATTCTCTTATCAAGGAGGATATCTCTGCGCATATCAAAGCAATACAACAATTTGGGGTTGAATAC
>WRNN01000243.1 GCA_009776595.1 Clostridiales bacterium | reverse complement strand
GAAATTATCCGTGCCCATAATGTGGGCAAGGGAAGGAGAAGCCATCTTCAGCGCCGGATTCAGCGCGTTCGGGTCATAGGGCTTCCAGACAAAGCTCAGCAGGATCATCAGCGCTACCGCCGCCGTAATGACTGTACCAAGTACTAAGCTATAGTTTTTCCCTCGCATAGCTTCAACCCAACCGTATCCGCGGATCGATCAACTGATTGATCATATCCGCAAGATAATTCACAAAAACAACCAAAACCGCCACCATCATGATAATCGCCTGAACCACAGGGAAATCCCTGGCGGATATCGAGCTGAGCAGGAGCCTGCCGATTCCCGGTATAACGAAAACCTGCTCCACGATGATGCTGCCGGCGACGATGTCCGCCATCGTCAGCGCCAAAAAAGTCACGACCGGTATAATGGCGTTCCGGAAGACATGCCGCCTCAGGGCGCCCGCACGGCTGTTGCCTCTGCTATAGGCTGTACGCACATAATCCTGCCGCATCTGACTGGCGATACTGCCCCGCAGCAGCTTAATGGTCATGGCGCTTCTTGGCAGGGCTATGGCAAGTGCCGGAAAGAACATCTGCGCATAATACGCGCCGGCATTCTGCGACAGGTGTATAAACTGTCCCGGGGTAAATACGCGCAGCAGAAGCCCGAAAAGATAGGTGAAGATCAGCCCGATCAATACGGAAGGCGTTGACATCAAGAGCTGATTCAGCACCAAAAAGACACGATCCGCTTTCCCGCCTTCATTACGGGCCAGGAATACGCCGGAGGGTATGGAAATAAAGACCACCATAACAAAGGCGATCATTGACAGCGTAGCCGTCACCTGCACTTTGTCGGCCAACTGTTCCGCCACCGGCCTGTTCATGCTATAGGATCTGCCCATGTCGCCCGTCACAAACCGGCTCAGCCACATGCCGTACCGGACAGGCGGCGGGTCATTCAATCCCAGGGTATCCCGCAGTTCAGACACGCGCTCCGGCGAGGTATTCATCCCNAGTATCGCCACGGTGGGATCGCCNGGCAGTATTTGGAAAGCCAGGAAGGCAAGAATAGAAATAGCTAAGAGAGTAGCCAACATCGCCATGGTTTTTTTGACGATCGTACGCAAGCCCGCAACACTCCATTCACTACAGTGGGCTGCCGCCCATAGCCAGGATAGCACGGCGCATGCGCCGCGCATATCACCCAAGTAAGCGCAGCCGCTAGCTTGTATACCTCAGCGCCGCCATGTCGATAATATATAATGGATAGGGCAGGTATCCCCCTATGCCCGACCGGATTGCGATATAGTCACATAAGTCTTGTATATACACATTGACGGCTTGCTCCGCCAGGATGGTTTCCAGCCGCTTGTACAGCGCCGTCTGGCGGGCTTCGTCCGTCTCCGCAATCGCTTCGGCAAATACCCTATCGTATTCCTCATTGACAAAGTTGACGAAATTATTGTGTTTATCCGAGACGAAACGTTCCAGCATGGCCCTGGCGGTCATGGTCGCAGCGTCGACGCCTACGATGGTGGAGACATATTGCCTGTTGCTGTATGTATCCGAATACCATGAGGCCCATTCCACCTGCTTGATGGACGCCCTGACGCCGATCGCTTCAAGCTGACTCACCACGACGGTCGCGGCGTCGACATGCGGCGTGTAGTTGGAGGGCACCGTGATTTCCAGATCAAAGCCATCCGCCAGGCCGGCTTCGGCCAGGAGCAACTTCGCTGTGTCCGGGTTATAGTCGTAATAGTTAATCAGCTCTGGCAGAAAATACTTGCCAAAAGCCGGATAAATGCTGCTGCCTAAGGCATAACCCTTCCCATCCGCCAGGATATCCATGATCTCCTGCCGGTTTACGCCATGACAAAGCGCCTGCCTGACCCGAATGTCGTCCAAAGGCGGAGCGGCATTGTTTAAGTACAGCGCCTGCACCAGATTCATGTACGTATCCTCGGCATAGAAATCGTCGCCCAACTGCTGCATCCAGTCCCAATTGACATGCGCGGCAAAGTCAATGGCGCCGCTCCGCATCGACATCAGCATCGTCTCCGATTTCTCGACGATTTTAAGCTCGATAAGCGCCATGCCGGGCTTATCCCCCCAATATCCGTCGAATCGCCGGATGATGATGTTCTCCTGGGGCGACCGGGACACGAACATAAAGGGTCCGGTTCCTTCCGGCGGAATCCCTTCGGCGCCGTCGTAGCCCTCCGGGATGATACCCGCCGTCAAAGACGCCAGGAATTCCAGATTCGGCTGTTTGATCTTGACGACTACGGTCCTGTCATCCGGGGCTTCGACAGATTCGACCAGAGCAAATTCCGGAATCAGCGCTTCCCCGCCGTTAAGGCCCGCAGCACGGGATAAAGAATAAACAACATCCCCGACTGTTACCTCCCGGCCGCTGTGGAAGCGTATTCCTTCTCTGAGTGTAAAGGTGAAGGTGTCTGCGCTGTCCGATACGGTGTACTCGCTGGCAACTGCGGGGATGAGATTTCCATCATTTGCGGGCTTGACAAGGCCCTCATACAAATTGAATAGGACTTCCCGTGTTCCTGCCGTTGCCATCTGGTGCGGGTCAAGACTTCCGTCCAAATCCTGGGCGATGCCGATAACAATCTGATCTTTACTCGCCCGTTCATCAGGAGTAGATGACACTGTGCGCTCGTCAGTAGGGGCGGTTGTCCCCTCCGAAGCCTGTTGCCGGTTCCCTGTGTTGCCGCCCGAGCATCCGGTCAGCGCCACAGTCAGGATCAGCACAAGGATCAGCGCAAGTGTGCGTTTGTGTTCTTTCATAATCGCAACACTCCTTTTGATTATTGAATTGTCAGGCAAATTATATGTCAAGTCGCCAAAAAATGCAAGAAGCAAGTAAAATAAGCTGCGCCCGCCGCCTGCCGCCGCTTGCCGCCGCTTGCCGCCGCCTGCCGCCCTTACCATCCCCCGCCGGCCACCCCTACCGCCCCCCGCAGGCCGAGTCTGCACTGAACTGTAATAGTCCAGCGAATCCCGGGTTGCTTTACTTCTTGACCAGCAGGCAGCAGCACTCCACATTGGCCGTTCGCGGGAACATGTCGACGGCGCAGAGTTCTTTGATCCCATAGCCCTCAAGCAGGCGCAGGTCCCGCGCAAGGGTAGCGGGGTCGCAGGATACGTATACGATGCGCTTCGGGGATATAGCAAGTACCAGCCGCAGCGCACCGGTGCTCAGCCCCTTTCGCGGCGGGTCGACGATGACACAGTCCGGATTACTCACTGTGCATTCCCATCTTTCTACATTTATGGCGGAAAATTCTATTTGTGGAAGGCCATTTCGCCTGGCGTTTTCGCGTGCTGCCGCTACGGCGCCGGGGTTTTGCTCCACGCCTATCCCGTGTCCCGCATCGCGCCCGACGAACAGCGTCAGCGAGCCAACGCCGCAGTACAGGTCGATCAGCGTCCCGTCGCCCGTCATCGAAGCGTAACTGCGGACCCTTTGATACAGCAATAGCGCCGCAGCTGTATTTACCTGAAAGAAGCCCGATATCCCAAATACCAGGCCGTCCAGTTCCTCTTCAAGGGGCGGGTTTAAGCCGTTTCGCCCGGAACGCAGCGTGACCTCCCCCGTCCGCGGCGTCCGCTGCG
>WRNN01000242.1 GCA_009776595.1 Clostridiales bacterium | reverse complement strand
CCCTTGCTTTGCTGTTGGAAGGCTTGCGGGATAACAATCCGGAGCACATCTGGGCGAATATGGATAATGATTTGGAAAAACCGGCTTTTCTGCTGGAGGAGAGGCTGACTCTATACAAGCAATGGATAGAAGAAGAACTGGCGCGGATCGATACCTGCTGCGGCAAGATACTGCTGTGCGGAAGCGGTTCCACACTGGCGGCGTATTTCGCCGATGAAGGATCGGCCAGGCGACTGGCCCTGAGGCTGCGGGTTGCGCGTAAGACGGGGATCGGCTGGGATAGCGGACTCCCTCTGATCCTGCTGACAAGGACGCTGGACGAAGCGGATCTGAACGACAGCGTGTATGATTGAACGAATCTTCGTTCAGCAGAGGATTCAGACCCATGCTGAATGTTAGATGAGTCCATGCAGACCTTAGGAGTTCTTATCCTACGACTGAAGTCACGGGTAGTAGAACGAGTTGGGTCTGTGATAGAGCTTAGTATATAAGGAGGCCGTAGCGATGGTGAACGAAGGTATGGATAGAAAGGATACCGGTTCAGCCGCAGTGATCCTTGCCGCAGGCATAGGTACCCGGATGAAATCCGATCTGCCTAAAGTACTCCATCCTCTCCTGGGAGAGCCCATGATCAGTTATGTGATACGGGCTTTGGAACAGGCAGGCGCAGGCCGCATCCTGGCGGTGCTTGGTTATGGCGCCGCACAGGTCGAGGAGGCGCTGAAAGGGCGGATCAAGCCGGTTTATCAGGAAGAGCAACTGGGGACGGGGCATGCGCTGCGGATGGCTTTACCTGAACTGATGGCCTATCGCGAAAGCGGCATAGAGGAATGTCTTGTGGTATACGGAGATACGCCTTTGCTTACCGGCGAGACGCTGTCCTGCCTGCGGCGTACACGCCGAGAGACGGGAGCCGCTGCCGCGGTGCTGACGGCTTTGTTCGATAAGCCGGAGGGCTATGGCCGGATTATCAAAGAAGGGGAACGGGTCGTCGCCATTGTGGAAGAGAANGACGCCGATGAGATCCAGCAGAAAGTAAACGAGATCAACGTTGGCGCCTATGCTTTCGATATAGGCTGGCTTTCAAAGGCGCTGGAAGAAATCCGCCCCGTCAATGCCCAGGGCGAGTATTATCTGACCGATGTGATCGCGTGGCTAAGCGGGCAGGGGCAGACCGTCGTTTCCTGGCAGGCCCGGGACGCGGAGGAAGCGCTGGGGATCAATGACCGGCTGCAATTAGCCAAAGCCCAGGACCTGCTCCGCTATCGGATATTGGAAGCGCATATGCGGGAAGGGGTTACAGTGGAAGAGCCTGCCGCGACCATCATCGGCCCGTTAGTAGAAATCGGACAGGACAGCTTCATTGAGACGGGATGCCAGATCTTCGGACAGACGGTCATCGGCAGATCCTGCGTTATCGGGCCGCGAAGCAGAATCACAGACTGCCGTATCGGCGACGGGAGCACGGTCAACCAAACCACGGCTGTCGAAAGCGAGATTGGCAAGCGCTGCGACGTCGGCCCCTATACCTATCTCCGCCCGGGCTGCGTACTGGGGGACGGCGCGAAAGCCGGAACGTTTGTAGAAATGAAAAAAGCGATCATCGCCCCCGGCGCGAAAGTACCCCATCAGAGCTACATAGGGGACTGCAGCATCGGAGAGGGAGTCAATATCGGCGCCGGAACCATTACCTGCAATTATGACGGGAAGGATAAGCATCAGACGGTCATCGGCGCGGGGGCTTTTATCGGGAGCAATACCAATCTGGTGGCGCCGGTTACCGTAGGCGAGGGCGCTTATACCGCCGCCGGGTCCACCATCACCGAGGATGTACCGGCTAAGGCATTGGGCGTCGCCCGGGGGAGACAGAAGAACATTATCGGATGGAAAAGGGCACAACATTCGGCAAACGCTTGAGGAGGGGAAAAATGGTCAGATACAAGAATATTAAAATTTTCACCGGAAACGCCAACCCCCAGCTTGCTTCAGAAATCACCGAATACCTGGGTATGGAACTTAGCCATGCTACAGTTTCCACCTTTCGTGACGGCGAGATCGACGTTGGCATAGGAGAAAGCGTCCGCGGCGCGGATTGTTTTATCATTCAGCCTACCTGTACCCCTGTCAATGATAACTTGATCGAGCTGCTGATTATGATCGACGCCCTGCTTCGCGCCTCAGCCATGCGAATCACCGCTGTGCTGCCTTACTATGGATATGCCAGACAGGATAGGAAAAGCAAAGCCCGGGATCCGATAACCGCTAAACTGATCGCCAATCTCCTGGTTACGGCGGGGGCAAGCAGAGTGCTGGCCGTCGACCTTCACGCCGGGCAGATTCAAGGTTTCTTTGACATTCCTGTAGATCATCTCAGTACGGTTAACCTGATGGCGGAGTATTTTCTGAACCGCTTTGACAGGAAAGATGTGGTGGTCGTTTCCCCGGATGTGGGAGGCGTCGCCAGGGCCAGGGGGCTGGCGGAAAAACTCCAGGCGCCTCTGGCAATCATTGATAAACGGCGCCCGGAACCGAATGTGTCGGAGATCATGCATATCATCGGCGAAGTGAAGGACAAGATCACCATCATCATCGATGATATCATCGATACGGCGGGGACCATTACCCTTGGCGCCGAGGAATTGTTGAAAAACGGCGCGAAGGAGGTCTTTGCCTGCTGCACCCATGCCGTGCTGTCAGGTCCGGCTGTCGAACGGGTGCGGAATTCCGTCCTGACGGAACTCGTTGTGACGAATACGATACCCATAGGGAAGGAAAAGCAGGCCGACAATATCAAAACCATTTCCACCGCGCCGCTGATCGGTGAAGCGATCATTCGTATCCATGAGAACATTTCCGTCAGCAAGCTCTTTTTGTAATCATAAGCACGGGGGAGGCGGCTGTTGAAACTGATTGTGGGACTGGGAAATCCCGGTTTAACGTATGCACATACCCGGCATAACGCCGGTTTTATGATGATCGATCGCCTGGCGTCTCAATTGGGCGCCGGAGCTGAAAAAAAACAAGGACAGGCTCTGGTCCGGCAGGTAAACGCCGGTGCAGACCGTCTTTTGCTGGTGAAACCGCAGGCATACATGAACCTTAGCGGAAATCCCGTATGGGAATTGATCCATTTTTATAAAGACGCCGTAGAAGACTTTATCATTGTCCATGATGATCTGGACATGCCCCTCGGCAGATTACGCTTTAAAACCGGCGGCGGCGCCGGAGGGCATAAAGGGCTCCAATCCATCACAGCCAGGCTGGGTTCGGATCAGTATGACCGGTTGAAAATCGGCATCGGACGGCCGGGGCTGCTGACTGCGGAAACCTATGTCTTGCAGGCCTTCTCACCGGATGAAAGAGTGATACTGGATCAAGTCCTGAAGATAGCCGCCGAAGGGATCCTTTGCTGGCTGTCCGAAGGCTGCGGGCATGCAATGAATAACTATAACGCCACGGATCTTGCCATAGTGCCTTCAGAGGATGAAGGCTTGGGGAACAGGACGACAACGCGCGGGGAGGGAACTTAGAACTTGACGACAGGAGTATCGCTTCTGCAGTCCTATTTAACGGAACAGACGGAATACAATTTTCTTATCCAACAGAATATTGAGCAGAAACATAATTT
>WRNN01000241.1 GCA_009776595.1 Clostridiales bacterium | reverse complement strand
CGCCCGGATTTGTGGGGGCATTATGGCATCGCGAGAGAATTCGCCGCGATCACCGGAAGGGAACTGCAGGCGCTGCCCCAGAGTGAACCAGGGTATAACGGGAATGAGCGGATACCGGTGTCGATAGAAAGGCCGGATCTGTGCTATCGCTACAGTTGCCTGCGCATGAGCAATGTGACCCGGCGCAGCAGCCCTGTATATATGAGAATACGCCTTTTCTACTGCGGTATGCGAAGCCTGAATTATCTCGCGGATCTGACCAACTATATCATGCTGGAGACCGGCCAGCCGCTGCACGCTTTCGATGCGGGTAAAATATCAAATATCATCGTTCGGACCTATCCCGATGCGAGAGAATTTGTCACCCTGGACAAAGCAATCCGTAATGTTGATACCGATACGCTGATGATCTGCAACGGCGAGATTCCGGTAGCTGTCGCCGGGATCATGGGCGGCCTGGATTCGGAGATTGAAGAGGGGACGGAAAGCGTACTGCTGGAAGCGGCAAACTTCGACGCCACAAGCATCCGCCGGTCAGCGACCAGAATCGGTTTACGCACAGACGCCAGTATGCGCTATGAGAAGTCCCTTGACCCGGAAATGACGATGACGGGCATTCGCCGGTTTGTATACCTGATGGGCGAAGCGGATCCCGGCGCTGTTTCCGCGTCCGCTGTATCCGACGTTTATCCTTACCGTTATCCGCAGATTTCCATCCGCTTCCCTAAATCCTATCTGGACAGATACAGCGGGATCGACATTCCCGCCGAACAGATATCCCGGACGCTGAAGTCGCTGGGTTTCAGCCTTGTACAAGAGGGCGATGAGTTCGACGTCACCGTACCTTCCTGGCGGGCGACGAAAGATGTATCTTTGAAAGCGGACCTGGTGGAAGAACTGACCAGAGTCTACGGCTATGATAACTTTGAGCAGAAAGCGACAAACAGCCTGCTGCGGCCGGTTCGTGACCCGGTATCGCGCGGTATGGACAGCTTGTTTAAAGATAACCTTGTGCTGCGGCATTCTCTCCATGAAGTGCATACCTATCTCTGGAGCGATGAGAGGAAGCTCCGCAATCTGGGTATCGCGGTGGAAGAAAACGTCACGGTACTCAACGCCGCGCCGGAGAATAATATCCTTCGAAACAGCATACTGCCGTCTTTGCTCGTCGCCGTCAGTGAGAATAAACTTTACGCGGACTCTTTTGGCGTATTCGAAATCGGCAAAGTCGTCGCCGGTGTGGAAGACGACGGCCTCTGCATCGAACGCAGAACGCTGGGAATCGTCCTGTTCTCCAGGGACAGCGAAGAGGAAGCGCTCTACTATCAAGCCGCGGCGATCGTTAACGGGTTACTCTTTGCGTCGAAGCACAGGGAAACCGTCTATCGAAAAAAGACCGCGGACCATGCCTGGCAGCATCCTAAAAACACCTCCGCAATCTGCTGCGGAGGCGTGGAGCTTGGGACCCTGTGTGTTCTGCATCCCTATAATCTGGATCTTCTGGATAAAAACAGCGCTGTGGTATGCGTGGAAATCGATATGCAGGCTGTCGACGGGATTGCGCCGGAGCAGTTGACTTACATCGAACCCTCAAGATTTCCGTCCATCGATTATGATTTGACCGTGACTCTTCACGACGACGGCGTTTACGGGAAAGTCCGCAGTATCCTGGAAGCACAGGAGATTCCTGATTTGCATACTTATCAGGTCGCAGACCTGTACCGCAGGGAGGATAGCCTCAACGTGACATTGCGCCTGCGTTTCTCCTCCCCCGACAAGACCCTGGTACGGGAGGATGTGCAGGCTCGCGTTGACAGGCTCATCGAAGCGTGGAAGCGGGAAGGGATCGAGATAGCGGGGTATTAATCGTAGGAGGAAGAGGTAGAAGAGGTGGGGATCGTCGCGGTAAGCTTAGAGGAGGGCAGGATCAACTGGTCCAGTGTAAGGTCGACGCCGGCGATCCGGTAGTAGTAGGTTTTGCCCCGGACTACGCTGGTATCTGTGTAGGAATTGGTCGTAAGCGTACCGGCGGACATCAGTAAGGTGCTGGCGTCGACGACAAAGTCGGGATCCTCAGAACGATAGACATGATAGATCGCATTATTTCCCGGATTGATCTCGTTCCATATCAGTTGCACGGCATAGCCGCTGCCATATTGGAGAAGGGAGCCGTTCAGATAGGGCGAGGTCTGCGGATTACCGCCGGTTACCTGCGAGTCGCCAATGATCGCTTTCGTTTCCGGGGAGGTCCCCAGAATGGCGCCATCGGTTTTATCCATCGCTTGTATATAGTAATAGTATTCTCCTGTGTCCTCCGGGTCGAAGGTATCGGTGTAAGTTGCGCTGGTATAGTTTAATACCGCCAACCGTGCCGCCGCGTTAGCCGGCGTATTGGGATCCGTTGCCCTGTAAATGTGGAATACCGTGTTGGCGTCTGCTTTGGAGGAATACCAGGAGAGGTTCACATACGTAGCGTCGTCTTCCATACTGACCTGATTGTAGAGCCTGAGCTGGGTGGAATCGTCGTCCGGGAGGCTGATAAACTCCCCGCTGCCGTGAATGCCGCAGAACTGCGTCGGCACTTCCAGTACCGCGTCCTGCGGCGTCCGGGTACCTGTCCAGGGAACCTCGCGGCGGAGAAAGGTCTTCATTTCGACTTGCGGGCAATCATCGGTCAACAGCAGCCCGCTGTCAGCGCAAACGGGCGCTTGGATCCAGACGTTGGATTCCTCGCTGGGAACGAAGCTGGCGTTAAATTTTTCCGAGATAATAAACTCGCTGGGGGTGAGCGCCGAGGGCAGCAGACCGGATTTCGCGTCGATCGTTACGCTGCGTATACCTTCCGCCGCCGGGAAGCTCGTGACCGGCAAATCCCTGTGGGCTACCGTCATGATTTCTTTCCAGAGAGGAGCGCAGTAGGTACCGCCAAAAACACCGGGCATCCGTTCCGAAATGTCATAGCCCATCCATAGGGCGCCGGCTAAATCCGGGGTGAACCCGGCGAACCAGGCGTCGACATTGAGGGAAGTAGTGCCGGTCTTGCCCGCTGTCGGCCTGTCCAGACGCGCCCGGGAACCCGTTCCGCTTGCCACCGCGGAAGTGAGCATATCGGTCATCAGATAGGCGGTCTGGGGCGACATGGCAACGCGGCTTTCCGGGGTGTGCTGATACAGGACATTGCCCCGGTGGTCTTCGATGCGCCGAATNGCAAAAGGCTTATTATACACGCCGTTATTGCCGAAAGCGGCAAAAGCGGCGGTCAGTTCCAGGGGGGATATCCCTTTCGTCACACCGCCGAGGGCGATGGCAGGCCCCAGGTCGTTATATCTGCCGGATTCCACAAGGCTGGTGATGCCGAGCTTCTTTGCGAAAGCTATGCCGTTTTCCACGCCGATCCGCTCAATCAGCTTCACCGCGATGGTATTCAAGGAACTTTGTACCGCGGTGCGCAAGGTAACGAGTCCTCTGTAGGCATTGTCGCTGTTGATAAAGTCCTTCTCCACAGTGAAACCGCCGGGGTAATCGTCCAGAACATTGCCGGGGCCCCAGCCCAACTCAATGGCCGGACCGTAGACTACCACCGGTTTAAACGCGGAGCCGGGCTGGCGATAGGCGTCCGCTGCCCGGTTGAAGCCGCGGACC
>WRNN01000240.1 GCA_009776595.1 Clostridiales bacterium | reverse complement strand
CAGGAGAATTGTCTATTTATTGCTGAGTTTACGAAGAGCACTCTTGCTTTGCGATGATATGTATGCTATTCTATACTCAGCAAAAACAGCAAATAATAAGTAAATTATGCTGAGTATGGAAAGGCGAAGAAGGAAAGGAAATGAGAATAATAGGCCGTGATGCTGAAAAAGAAGTATTGCGTCTATGTCTGCGCTCCAAGAGGCCGGAGTTCCTCGCTGTGTACGGCCGCAGGCGAGTCGGAAAGACTTTTCTGATCCGGGAGTATTGTAGTAAGCATATTGTCTTCTCCCTCTCAGGCGCCGTAAACACACCGATGAAACGCCAGTTGAACAATTTTAGGGAAGCGCTCGAAGAATATAGCGGTATGGGGATTGAGCCGGTAAATGACTGGTTTGAAGCATTTCGTTTACTGAAACAATACTTAAGAGGGCTTACGGGCAAGAAGAAAAAAGCTGTCTTTATAGACGAATTACCATGGTTAGCAACGCAGAAATCCGGATTTCTTCCTGCGCTGGATCATTTCTGGAACACCTATGCTTCTACGCGCGAGGATATGTTGTTGATCATCTGCGGTTCTGCGACGTCATGGATCATAGACAATGTAATCAATGATCGCGGCGGGTTGCACAATCGAGTGACAAAGCAAATGTGGATAGAGCCATTTTCCCTCGGAGAATGTGAAGCTTTTTATAAAAACAACGAAATCGAACTGAATCGAAATCAAATAGCGGAGCTCTATATGGTGTTTGGCGGCATTCCTTATTACATGAATTATGTCGAAAAAGGGATGAGCCCGGAGCAGATTGTTGATAGGATGTTTTTTGACAGAAACGCGCCGCTTAAAAACGAATTTGAAAACCTATATGCAGCATTGTTTAAGAATGCGAATCACCATTTACGCATCATTGAATCGTTGGGAAAATCGCAAAGCGGTATGACACAGAAAGAACTCTGGGATGATATGGGCGTTCCGCCCGGCGGTTCACTCGTCAAGGCATTGAACGAACTTGAATTATGTGGTTTTGTCCGACGTTATCGCGAGTTCACAAAAAAGAAAAGCGGACANTATTATCAGGTGATAGATTTCTTCACGGTATTCTATTTAAAACACTTAAAGAACCGGGAAGAGCAGGACATAAATTACTGGCAAAACCAGAGTCGCTCCGGAAGCAGAAACGCATGGAACGGTTTTGCCTTTGAGCGGCTTTGTGCGGCACATATAAAGCAAATGAAGCAAAGATTAGGCATAGCAGGCGTCACAACGGAAATATCTGCATGGCGCAGCAAGTATTCAACTCCCGGCGTACAAATTGATTTAGTGATCAGCCGCAATGACGGCATAATCAATTTGTGTGAAATGAAATACACCGGCAAACCATTTAAGCTTGACGCAGCGTACGATTTGGCCCTTATGCAAAAAAGAGAGACCTTTCGAGAAGAAACTGCCACAAAAAAGGCGCTTCATACAACGATGACAACTTCAAACGGCCTTGCGGCAGGTTCCTATTTGGGAACCGTACAAACTCAGGTAAAATTGGACGACTTGTTCTATACTGACTGATGACCCTTAGCGGACGGGATTGTGGATCATGTCCGTGACCAGGTATTTGCCGTCGCTCTCAGTGAAAAACAGCGTGATATCAAGAGGAAAGTGCCAGGTGTCCGCCGCTGTTCGTATGACGTAGTGATCCAGCGCGACCCGGCATGAAAAGGCGCCCTCTTCACGCTTATAAAACTCGGAAGCGACGACATTCTCGAAGCGATAGCCGATATGGTTGGTATACCAGATTACTTCCGAGGTCCGGATCGCCTCGTAGATCGGGGTCCCCGAGGCAAAATACCGCCTCACTTCCGTCATGCTGGAATCAAAGGTCATGTATTTGGCATAGGTAGTGGTAGCCTCTATTGCCAAGGCGCCATACTGCTGTTCGAGTTCGGCGTCATATACAATTCTCTGGATATAGGCAGCGTCGCCCGCGGCCTCCATCACACCTTCCCGCCCCCATTGGTCGACGACCCGGGGCAGGATTCCGCCGATACGGCCGGCGACGCGATATCGTTGGTACCGGGNNTTNANTCTTGCGGCAGCTTCCGTTTGTATAGCCGTTTTATCGAGGTGTTCCTCGCTGACGGCGATATCGTTGATATAAAGAGCGCCGCCCTCCAGAATATCGGCGCGGATCTCGGTCATGGCATGCGTGAAGCTGCCTGTTTCTTTGTCGTAAACCAGAGGGGCCGAATGGCCGCCGCTATCCCGGGCCTCGATCGCAGGCGTTACCAGTACGCCGTTCAGCAGATACACATCCTGGGGACCGACGCAATCGCCGGGAATGCCGCCTTCGCCCGGAATACCGCCGTCGCGTTGATATTCTTTGCCCACGTGAAAGCCGTTGATATACAGGCGGTTGCCCGCCGGAACGATGACTTTTGACTCTTCCGCCCTGTCCAAAACGGCGCTCATGCCCGACAGGCCCCATTGGCCGCCCGCGCTCCGTACCAGCTCAAATTCTGCAAAGCGGGCGCTATCGGCATAGACGGCATATTTGGAGACCCTGGCTTCGCCGGATGGCACGTTTCTGCAGCTGCGTTCGCCTGCGGCATGGTTGCGTACATAGTTTTTATAAGTTTCCGGCGATTCCATTTCGAAGAGGGGTTTTTTCTCCAAAGAATAGAGCGCGTCATAGTCAGGCTCCGCAAAGTATGCGTCGAAAATCCTGTCCGCCGTATGGTAGGGAAGGGATTTTTCATAGTGATCCAGATAAAGCCAAAATCCGGTCAGGCCGCAAAGTATACAGGCGACCAGCACGGCCATCACCGTCAGGTATCTGCCTATCGTGCGGGGTTGGTATCTCTTCTGCCTCATGTCGCGCCATCCCCGTCTTCTAAAGCTTTCACCATAAAAAAGGTAGGCAGCCGCCGCGGACCATAAAGGGAGGAGCTGACGTTGATCGCTTCACCCTTGTAGTACAAATGGGAAGACGAGCCGCCGTCCAGATTAGACGCGTTGACCGCTCCGAATTCCAGCATAATCTGGATTAAGTCGGCAAAGGAAGCCCCGAGGCTGCTGGGCATACGTCCGTCTATACAAAGAAGTATCACCGTGCCGTCCGCCCGCTGGCCGATGGCGCTGCGCGGATTGAGGCCGCCGTTCAACCCTTTGATTTCCACAGCTTCTCCGTTCACGACCAGCGTAGGACCAAAGCATAAGGCGTCCCGTATATGTAAATCACGGGCTGTTTCAGGGGACATACTGCCGACCAGGAGGACATTGTTTTCGTCAAAGCCGATGACGGAGGGGTAAGTCGTGCCCTTGCTCCCCCACAGCATTTCTCCCTTGGAGAAAACCAGCCCCAGCGGTACGTCGCCTAAGCCGACGCCGTTGACGTCCGGAAACGCGCCGCCGTTGATCGCCGCGATGGCGCCCTCTTTTTTGATCGCGTCCTGGATCTTCATGCCGGGCTGCCCGCTCCTGAAATCAGACGAGGTCGCGGTATATACCCGGGACGGGTCGCGAATCAGCATGACATAGCCCCGGTATAAATCCCCTTTGATGTATTCGATGCGTATACCCTCGGGATAATCAGCCCATTCGTCAAGAATCGCGGTCGCAGTTTCGGCAGCGATTTCACCGTCTTCGCTAGTAGCGG
>WRNN01000239.1 GCA_009776595.1 Clostridiales bacterium | reverse complement strand
GCAAGTTCCAAAGCTGTTTTTTCGCGATGCTCGAGTATCGCTTTTGTTCCTTCCCCATATTTTTTGCCTAAAGCCCTTATTTTGTAAAGACGCGCCTCCGCTTCCTCCAATCGGGCCGGGGCGATCTCCAGCCGGTCCCTGTAACGCTCCATCTCTCTGGATGCTTCATCCATCAGAAAAGAAGCGGGTTCCAGGCCATCGTGGAGAGCCTCCAGTTCCGGATCATATTTACCAAGGCCTTTCAGCAATTGTAAAGTTTTGGAAAGCAAATCATATGCGGATTCTCCGTCAGCCTGCTGAAAAAGATAGCTGCAAGCGCGATCCAGATCCTGGAGAATTCTTTGACTGTGGCTCAGTCTCCGGATTTCGCTCTCAAGCGCCTCATCTTCCCCTGAGCGGATATCCAGCGCGTCTATTTCCTGAAGTTGAAATTGAAGAAAATCCTTTTTTGCCGCAAAGGCTTGCTGATTTTCCCGTGCATGACGGAGCTGGCTTTCCCATTCCTTCCACGAAGTATAAGCCTGCGTTACTTGTCGCTTCAAGTCCTGAAGCGGCCCCCCGCCATAGGAATCAAAAATGTCCAGCTGCTTTTGGCTTTGCATTAATTGCTGGTATTCATGTTGCCCGTGAATATCCATCAGGCTGCTTGCCAATTGGCGGTAAACCTGAAGGCTGACCGTATAGCCGTTGATTCTGCATGGATTTCTTCCATTAACATTCAGTTCCCTGCTTAAGACAAAAAAGTCTTCTTCGTTTTCCGCCCAGCCGCCTTCCGCCAGGGCTTCATAGACCGGATGACCGGCAGCAAAATGAAAGACGCCTTCTATATAAGCCTTTTCGGCGCCGTGACGGATCATCTCCGCAGCGCTTCTTCCGCCAAGCAAGATAGAAACCGCTTCGATCAGAATCGATTTACCTGCCCCCGTTTCGCCTGTCAGTACGGTGAAGGGCGGCCGAAAATCGATTTCCAGCTGCTCGATAATGGCAAATTGCCGGATCAATACATGCGACAGCATTCGGAACCTCCACCTTGCGCCCTATTGATCGAGTAAGGCTTGCATTCTTGCCATCAGGGCGTCTGTATGTTCCATGGATTTCGCAACGATGAGAATCGTATCGTCCCCTGCTACCGCGCCCAAAAACTCATCCCATTCGGCTGCGTCCAAGAGGGAACAAACGCTATTGGCATTGCCGGGCAAGGTATGCACGACGATGATGTTTTCGCTGTTGACCACCCGCAGCACGGCGTCACGAAAGATTCGCCGCAAGCGGTTTTCGTCCCGAAGCGGCATTTGTCCTTTCGGTAAACTGTAGGCATAGCCGTCGCCACGGGCGACTTTGACAAGATGCANTTCCTTGATGTCTCTGGAAACAGTCGCTTGCGTAACGCGAATCCCTTCGCTTTGCAAAATGGCGGCTAACTCGTACTGTGTCCGGACAGCTTCCTGATTAATAATTTCAAGAATTCTCTTTTGCCTTTTGTTTTTCATTTCTAAATCCCCCCCACCAGGAATTGATGCGTTTATTCATAGCGAACGATAGAGTCGCTACCCAGTTTTGTTTTGAGCAAGGAAAAAAATTTCAATGGCGCCAAGCGAATCAGCGTTGCCTTATAAGGCGATTTCTTTACGACGATTTGATCCCTTTCGCGTAATACTTGTGCGGTTTGGCCGTCAACTGTCAACAATACTTCGCTGGATACATTTTCAAGTTCGATGATGCACTGTTTGTCCGCCGGGATAATGGTAGGCCTGGCTGTGATGGTATGGGGACAAATCCAGGTTTGAATCATGACTTCCAAAGACGGATGGGCGACCGGACCGCCGGCGGATAAGGAATACGCGGTGGAACCGGTTGGCGACGCAATGATAATGCCGTCGCCTTTGCAGCTTGCCGCAAAATCTNTTTCAANCCAGAAATTGATTTCCAGCAATCTTGATAAGGCGCCTTTGTGAATCACCACATCATTCAAGCCGTACATTTCCCGGATAACCTTACCGTTGCGCAGAATCTCAGTCTGGAGCATCATTCTCTGGTCGACGACATAATCCCCCTGTAAGACTTGTTCCAGATTGGTATAGAGTTGATCTACTTCCACNTCTGTCAAAAAACCGAGATTTCCCATATTTACGCCCAGTACAGGCCGATCGATAGGCGCTGCGATTCTGGCTGCGTTGAGCAATGTCCCGTCCCCGCCCATGGCAATGATCATGTCCGGGATGTTTTTTTGTTTATCCAGAACAGGCATGCTGCTTTCTTCCGGATGGTCGTCCTGCCATACCATCGACATGACTTCGTATCCGTGTTGTAGTAGCCATTCCGATAAATGGATGGTCAGTTCCTGAGATTTTTCATTTCGTAAGTTCGTGATCAAACCGATCCTGTGCATAGGGCTGGTATCCTTTCTCATTATCAAGCCGGGCAG
Source organism: Clostridiales bacterium (assembly GCA_009776595.1). Lineage (GTDB taxonomy): Bacteria > Bacillota > Peptococcia > DRI-13 > UBA5745 > WRMS01. Next base: position 1,225 of record WRNN01000239.1, on the reverse strand, counting down.
CGTGAGGGCGTCAGACAAGGGCCGTAAAAGCTTCTTCGACAATAGACGGATAGGGAAGCGATATCGCCGGGCCGGAAAGGGCGCCAAACCATAATAGATACTCAATGTTCCCTTCCGCTCCCGTGACGGGCGAATAGGTTAATCCCTTAGCGTACAGCCCGATTTTTGGCAGAAAGCGCAGGATGTTTTCCAGAATGGCGGTATGGACGCGGGGGTCTTTCACCACGCCCTTTGGCCCGACCTCTGCGCGTCCCGCTTCAAATTGAGGTTTGATTAAGGCGACGCCGTTTCCTTGTTCTTTCATCAATCCCGGCAGCACGGGGAGGATTTTATCAAGGGAGATAAACGAAACGTCGATGCTGATAAAATCCATGCATTCGCTAAAGTCCTCTGTAGAAAGGCGGCGGGCGTTGGTTTTGTCCATGACGATCACTCTCGGGTCCTGCCTGAGTTTCCAATCCAACTGTCCGTAGCCTACATCCACGGCATAAACTCGCAAAGCGCCGTTTTGCAAGGCGCAATCGGTAAATCCGCCTGTTGAGGCGCCAATATCCAGCACGACCGCATTGGTCAGAGACAGGGAAAAATACGCCAGGGCTTTCGCCAGTTTCCAGCCGCCGCGACTGACATAAGGCGGCCGTTGGCCTTTGAGCGTTAGCACGCTATCCCCGGTCAGCATTTCACCGGCCTTTTCAATGCGCTTTATGCCTTCGTAAACCTGTCCCGCCATAATCATCGCCTTTGCTTTCTCCTGGTCGGGAGAAAGGCCTTGCTTTACCAGCAACTGATCCGCTCTCTCTTTCTTTTTACGATCCGGCATTTTCTCTACCCATGGCTGTTTTATTGCGATAGCCCCGTATGATCCGTATCATTCCCTGCGCATCCAGCCCCAGTTCCCTTCTTAATTCCCGCTGGCTGCCATGGGGGATAAACCTGTCCGGCACACTGAGACAATCGATCCTTCCCCGGTAACCGGCTTGATGTAACAGTTGCGTTACCGCCCAGCCGAGCCCTCCCGCGGCGACATTTTCTTCGGCGATCAGGGTAAGGCTGCAGCCTTCCGCTGCGTCCCGTATCCCTTCTATGTCCAGGGGCTTGAGGAAACAGGGATCAAAAACAGCCACCGATACGCCTTCCTCTTCTAACTGACAGGCAGCTTTAAGCCCTTCGTAGATGAGCGGACCGGCCGCGATGATCAGCACATGAAGCCCCTTTCGAAGCAGCT
>WRNN01000238.1 GCA_009776595.1 Clostridiales bacterium | reverse complement strand
ATCATATAGTCCGGTAATTCTTTCGCCAGCCGCTCCCGGATAGCCGGTATATCCGGATCCGCTCCCTGTCCCGCCGCGATATACGCGCACAGGATATCTTCCCCGCCGATGATCCGGGTCACCGCCGCGGCGTCGGCTACGCCCGGCTGCTTTCTCAGGACGCTTTCGATCTCGCCCAATTCTATCCGGTATCCGCGTATTTTGACCTGCTCGTCTATCCTGCCCAGATACTCGATGTTTCCGTCCGGCAGCCATCTCGCCAGGTCGCCGCTCCGGTAAAGCCGCCCTTCCCCGTACAGGTTCGTGATGAATCTCTCCGCCGTCAGTTCCGGCTGGTTCAAATACCCTCTCGCCAGGCCGGCGCCCGCGATATGCAGCTCGCCGGGCACCCCTATCCCGCATAGCTCCGAGCCGTTCATCATGTAGATGCGCGTATTCTCAATCGGGCGGCCTATGGGAATCACGGCAGGCACGCGGCTTCCGGCGGGATAATCCCAGTTACTGGCGGTTACCGTCACTTCTGTCGGCCCATATTCATTGGTAAAGTCAACTCCCAGCGAATCGGCGCGAATCACCGTTTCGCGGTTTGCGGCGGAACCGCCGGTGATGATCCGCCGGTAGGGTTTCAGTTCCGTCTGCGTTGCATAAGCCGGGGGCAGCAAAGCCATGGTAACGCCATGCGCTTCGATATACTTCTCAAAGGCTTTCAGGTCCTGTATCACGGCGTTCGGAATCAGGCACAGCGCGCCGCCGAAAAGAAGCGCCATCGCCATTTCGTAGGTGGCGGCGTCAAAAGATATACTGGCGAATTGCAGTATCGTATCCGTCTCGCAAGGCCTATTGCGCTCCAGCCGTTTTCGGAGATTGACGACGCCTCGATGCTCGATCATGACGCCTTTCGGTTTCCCTGTCGTGCCTGAGGTGTAGATCACATAAATCAGGTCATTCGGCTTGTTGACGCGCGGCAGGTTCCCGGTCGCGGCGGCATATGCGCCCTCGTCGCCCAAGTCCAGCTCCCGGACGGACATTCCCTCCGGCAACGCCGATTGATAGGTCAATGCAGCACTTACCGCGCTGTCCTCCAGCATATACCGGATCCTGTCCGCGGGATAAGCCGGATCGATAGGCACATAGGCGCCGCCGGCTTTGATGACGCCCAGTACCCCCACAACCATTTCCATGCCGCGCTCCGTTATCAGCGCTACTTTGCTTTCCCTGGATATCCCAAGCTCCTTCAGCCGGTATGCCAGCCGGTTCGCCTTTGCGTTCAATTCCGCGTAGGTCATCGTCTGTTCTTCAAATTTCAGCGCCGTATGCAGCGGCGTACGTCGAACCTGTTCTTCAAACAGGTCGACGACCGTCTTATTCATGGCGAATTCCGCGGAAGTGTCATTGAATTCCGACAGAATCCTTTCCCGCTCAGGAAGGCTTGTCATTTCCAGTTCCGACAGCATGGCGCCGGGATTCGCGATAATCGAGCGGAGCAGATGGCGGAAGTGTTCCAGCATAGCCGAGGCGCTGGCTTCTGTATATAAATCGCTGCAGTATTCCAATTCCAGGCTGTATCCGCCCTCTGTCTCTTCCACTTGCAGGGTCAAGTCAAACTTTGCCGTGTTCGCCGTCATGTCCAGGGCCCGCAGCTCTGCGTCTCCCAAACGAAGCGCCCCGGTCCCCTCTGTACGCATGGCAAACATCACGTCAAACAGCGGGTTGCGCGACATGTCCCGCCGCGGCAGCACATCTTCTATCAACTGTTCAAAGGGATATTCCTGATTCTCCAAAACGCCCAGCGTATGCTCCTTTATTTCCGCAAGGAAAGCGGTAAACGGCTTACCTGCGGAAGGACAGCCCCGGAGCGCCAGGGTATTGACAAACATCCCCATCATCGTCTCCGTGTCCTTATGGACCCTTCCCGACAGCGGAACGCCCACTACGATGTCTTCCTGACGGCTGTACTTATGCAGCTCTACCATAAACGCCGCCAACAGCGTCATGAAGGTCGTCGTCCCGTTTTCCCGGTTGATCCTCTCGATACTCTCCCTCTCTTCGCGACCGAGCCGGGCGGATACTGTCGAGCCTTCGAAACTCTGCGCCTGCGGGCGCGGATAGTCTGTCCTTAAATCCAGGACAGGCGCTTCCTCCGCGAACACCTTCATCCAGTAATCTTTNTGCGCGCTGAGATCACGCTTGCGCATCCATTCGCTGTAGTTTTTGTATTGCCGTTTCAAGGGCTGCAAGTCTTCGCCATTGTAGAGCCTGGAGAACTCTTCGGTCAGAATGTTGATGGTCAGGGCGTCCGCGATAATATGATGGATATCAAACAACAGGATATAGCGGCTGCCGCTGCGTTCTTTGATCAGCTTCAGGCGCATCAGCGGCGCCTGGCCTAAATCGAAAGGACGAATGAATTTGCGCATTTCCTCGTTGCCGACGAGTTCTGTCTCTTCATATTCTATCTTGTAGTCCGCCTCGTCCGCGATNATCTGTACCGCTTCCCCGTCGATCAGCGCAAANCTCGTCCTGAGGGCTTCATGGCGCATGAGCAGCTTGGATACGGNGCTTTGGATCNGNTCCGGATCCAGGCCGCCCCTGACTTCTATGGCGGAGGGCAAATGGTATGCCACGCTTTCCTCGGCGATCTGCTCCAGAATGAAAAGCCTCTTTTGCGCGGAGGACATCGCATAGCTTTCTTTTTGTTCTACTTCCGGTATCGGTTCATAGCCGCTTTGCGGCGGCGCCTCCATCTCCCGCGCCAGCATTCTGGGCGTCGGCGAGCGAAACACGGTCCGCAGCGGCAGCCGGACGCCGGTACATTCTTCGATCCTGTTCACCAGCATGGTCGCTTTCAGCGAATGGCCGCCCAGGGTAAAGAAGCTGTCGTCAATTCCGATGGGCGATATGCCCAGGGTTTGCTCGAATACCCCGACAAGCGTCTGTTCCATTTCGGTTTCCGGCGCCGTATACGCGCGGCCCGATAGCGCGTCCGGTTCCGGCAGGGCGCCTTTGTCCAGCTTGCCGTTCCGGTTGAGGGGCAGCAGCTCTACCTGCGTCATGAACGCGGGGAGCATATATTCCGGCAGTTCTTTCTTCAGGCCTTCCCTGATCGCCTGCATATCCGGATCCCGCATCCGTTCCGGAACGATATACGCGCATAAGCTCTCGTCGGCGCCGATGATCCGGACGACGACCGCGGCGTCGGCCACGCCGGGCTGCTTCCTGAGAACACTTTCTATCTCGCCTAATTCTATCCGGTATCCCCGTATCTTGACCTGTTCGTCTATCCTCCCCAGATACTCGATATTGCCCTCGGGCGTCCATCGCGCCAGATCGCCGGTCCGGTACATCCTGCCTTCGCCAAAGGGATTCCTGATGAATTTCTCCGCCGTCAGCTCCGGCTGATTGAGATACCCCCTCGCCAGGCCGGCGCCCGCTATGCACAGCTCTCCCGGTACGCCTATCCCGCAGAGCCGCAAGCCGTTTAGGATATAGCTCTGTTTGTTCATCTGCGAGCGGCCTATCGGAATCACCGCCGGTACGGGCGTTCCGGGCAGGGAGTCCCAATTGTTGCTGACCACCGTCACTTCTGTCGGCCCGTACTCGTTTACAAATTCGACGCCCAGCGCGTTTGCGCGAACCACCGTTTCGCGTATGGCGGGAGAACCTG
>WRNN01000237.1 GCA_009776595.1 Clostridiales bacterium | reverse complement strand
AAGCCGCTAATCAGCCCGCTGGAAAGCGGACCCAGGATCATTTCGGGGATTCTGCCTACCAGCAGAATCATCAAAAAGACAAAGCCGTATTGTTCCAGGATCTGCGAGGCATGGTACCATCTGTCCGGCAGTATGCCGAAGAGGATTTTTGACCCGTCCAGCGGCGGAACAGGGATCAAGTTAAAAAAAGCGAGGCTTGCGTTAATCCAGACCATATAATTGATGAACGTACGTAACCAATAAGAAGCATACAGCAGCCTTGAAGGCAGGAGCACCAGAAAGCCGACGCTGATAAAGCTCAGCAGGATATTGGACATAGGTCCGGCCAAAGCGGTCAGGAGCATGCCTGTCTTTTCGTCGACTGAACGAAAGGCATAGGGATTCACCGGCACCGGCTTTGCCCAGCCGAAATTCATAAAGCACAGACAGATAAAACCAACCGGGTCAAGATGCCGTATCGGATTCAGGGTAAGCCGGCCCATATTTTTTGCGGTATTGTCCCCCAGTTGATAAGCGGAAAACGCATGGGAGAACTCATGTACCGACAACGACAGGACGATAGCCGGTATACGAAACAGGAAGCGGCTGAGAATATCAACAAGATCAAAATTAAACAAAGACAATCTATCCTTTCGATTCGTATGGCTATGGGCGGCTGCTCAGGTCAGTAAATGCGCCGGGATCAGGTCGTTTCGCGTGATATCCGCATAGTCTTCGCGTTTCACAATCCCATGCGCCTCCCCTTTCGAAACCAGCACGATCGCCGGCCTGCCTATGCGGTTATAGTTGCTGGACATGGCGTAATGATACGCGCCGGTACAAGGTACCGCCACGATATCACCGGGTACCGCCAGGGGCATGGGCGCGTCCCAAATCAGAACGTCGCTGGACTCTTCACAGCATCTGCCGGCGAGGGAAGCAATGATTTCGTCGGGAGCGGACATTTTATTCGCCAGGCACATTTCATACTTCGCCTGGTATAGCGCCGGGCGGGGATTGTCTGTCATGCCACCGTCTATCGTAACATACCTGCGCATATGCGGCGCGCCTTTTACCGATCCGACTGTATAGAGCGTTGTCCCCGCGCTGCCGACGATAGCCCGTCCCGGTTCAACGGAAATGCGGCGCGGCATGGGAAAGGGATATTGTTCAAATTCCTCTTTCAGCGCCTGCCATATCGTTTGCGCATATACCCCGGGCGTATCGGGATGATCGGTTTCGGTATACCGTATCCCGAAACCGCCGCCCAGATTCAGTTCGGTCAGCGGATAGCCGCTCTCTATGCTCGCGCCGGCCATAAAAGCGGCCATGATTTTGGCAGTCTGCGCAAAGGTTTCTTTCTCATTGATCTGGGAACCGATATGACAGTGTATGCCTGTCAACTCCATATTTTGCTTGCCTGACATGATGCGGATGGCCTCCCCGGCCTGACCGGAGGAAATGCCCAGGCCAAATTTGGAATCGACGATACCGGTTTGGATATACTGATGGGTATGGGCTTCCACCCCGGGCTGGACGCGAAGCAGGACCTTGGGCCGGACGCCCAGGCTGCCGGCAATTTGATCCAGCACTTCGATTTCCCTAAAGTTATCCACAATGATACGGCCTATGTGATTCTCAAGGGCGTAGCGGATTTCTTCCGCCGTTTTATTGTTGCCGTTAAAATCGATACGGGAAGGGTCGGCGCCCGCGCGTAAAGCGGTATAGAACTCCCCGCCGGATACGACGTCGATTCCCAGATCCTCCTGACTGACGATACGAAGGATTGCCTGACAGCAAAAGGCTTTGCAGGCATAAGCGACTTCGCCGCCCGGGATTCCCTCGATAAAGGCTTTATGATATTCCCTGCAGTTTTGGCGAAGGAGGTCCTCGTCCATTATATTCAGNGGGCTGCCAAACTCCCGGATCAATTCCACCGTNTCGCAGCCGCCTATCGACAAGTGATCCTGTCCGTTCACGGTCATTGTGCCATGAAACTTCATTTGTTTTCCGCCCCTTTCACAGGAATGCATGCATATCAGTAATAGTACCATTTGTTCATAAGCGTGACAATGTTTTTTTCGGTATGGGCGCGGGTTTGGGTTATGGGTTTTGTGTTATGGGCGAAGCTCATCTTGTAGGGCTTTCGCCGCAAGCAGCAGCCCCAGACGGATCTGCGCCAAAGAGAAGCCGCCTTGGAGATAGGCGATATAGGGCGGGCGAAGCGGGCCGTCCGCCGACAATTCGCTGGAGGATCCCTGGATAAANCCGCCCCCGGCCATCACGACGGGACAGTCGTAGCCGGGAAGCCTATCCGGTTCCGGCAGGAAAGCGGCGTTGACGGGACAGGCTTGCTGAATCCCGTGACAAAAGCGGATCAGTCTGGCCTCCTCATCCAAACGGACAGCCTGTACGATATCCGCACGGTCTCGCAGGATATCCCCGTCGCTCCCTGTCCGCAGCGCCGGCGGCATAACCGCGTAGCCCAGTCTGTGGAAAAACTCCGCGGCCAGCATGGCGCCTTTCATAGACTGACCTACTGTCTGCGGGGCCTGCGACAGCCCCTGAAAGGCCAGCCTGTTGAAATCCAGCGTCGCGCCCATATCGGAACGGAGCCCGGGCGCATAAAGCCGCCTGACGCAAGCTTCCACACANGAACGCTTTCCCACTATATAGCCGCCGCAGGGCGCCAGCGTGCCGCCGGGGTTTTTAATCAGCGAGCCGATGGTTAGGTCCGCGCCGGCGTCGCCGGGTTCCGCGGTTTCTGTCATCTCGCAATAACAATTGTCCACCAGGCAGATCAGATCCGCCTTCTTTGCCTTCAGTGCGGAAATGACCCCTTCCAGCTCTCGCAGCGAAAGGGAGGGTCGCCATTGGTAGCCCTTTGATCTCTGCAGCAGGATCAGTTTTGTCTTATCGTTGACCGCATCCAAAAGCCGGGGAAGATCGACGGTTCCCTCCGCCCCTTCTTCTTTGAGGGGTATCTCCTGATAGGTAACGCCCGAAGCCAATAGGGAATCCTCTAAAGAATCCGCTTCCCCGTGCAGGCCAATGATTCTTTGCAGGGTATCGTAGGGCTGGCCGGCGGCGCTGATCATCGCATCTCCCGGTTTCAGATTCCCGTATAACCCTAAAGCCAAGGCATGGGTGCCGGAGATAATCTGGCTCCTGACCAGGGCCTGTTCACCGCCGAAATAAGCGGCAAATACCGCTTCCAGCGCTTCTCTTCCCGCATCGCCATATCCATAGCCCGTGGATCCGTTCAGATGAAAATCCGTAACGCCGCATTGCTGAAAGCAATGCAGCAAGCGCAGTTGATTATAGTCAACCCGTTCATCAATACAGGCAAAGGCTTCCCTCAGCCCATATTCGGCCTCTTCCAGCAAGGTAATATACGCAAGCGGGACCCGGTATACTTCTTGCAGAAACTGTCGCCGCATCCTATCCGGTTCTGTTTTATTCATCCGATTCTTGTCCCTTTTCTAATTTCCTATCTTCTGCTCGTCCGCCGTCATTCTCTGATTCGGACAGTCTGTCTTTGCCGCGGCTGTTGATCAACTCGTCCAGCATAAATTTAAGCTGCTCCATGCCCTCTCCGGTTTTCGCGGAGAACAGGAGCGCCGGCTGATACTCCCTCAGGTAACGCTGCATGTCTAAAGGATCCGGTAACAGGTCGGCTTTATTGAATACGTGCAGAATGGGTTTTTCATGGCATCCCAC
>WRNN01000236.1 GCA_009776595.1 Clostridiales bacterium | reverse complement strand
ACTAAACTCCCGCTACGCTTCGTAACTGTTCAATGCCGACTTAATAGATGGCGAGCGGCATGTTTGCCCAGGCTACGGTAGGAACAGGAAGTCGTGAAACACAGGATTGGCTGTTAATGAGGCCGTAGGACCACCCGGGAGGGGGTCCAGGTGAAGGTCCTCCATGGAGGCTGGTGGGCTATACACGGAAGGACGTTGAGCCGTTAGGCTGAATAATCAGAAAGCCTGATGTTGAACACGAATGTGACGTGTAGCCGGGCAAATGTGCCGGCGCCACCTTAGTCAGCTCTGAACGGTAACTATTAAGCTTACGAAAGGCTCGCGGATCGCTATGGTTATTGTATTATATAGCGGAATCGTCTATAATGAGCAGGAAGAACAGGCGATTTGCCGTAACCCGAAGGGGGAAAGTGATTGTCGAAAACCACGGAGAGTTCCTATCTGTTGGAGAACGGCTTAGCTGCGAATTTATACGGCCCGAATGACGAAAATATCCGTTTCATGGAAAGCCGCCTGAACCTGCGGCTTACAGGAAGAGGCGGCGAATTGCGACTGATCGGAGAGGAAAGCGAAGTCCGGCTGGGCATGGAGCTTCTCGATCAGCTTCGCGGTATTGCGGATCAGGGCCGCATGATCAACACGGCGGACATAGCCTATTGCATCGGCGCGCTGCAGGAAGGCATGGCAAAGGANCTGGGCGAAGCCTTGAACGAAGTCCTACANACNACGGTCAGAGGCAGGCTGATCAAGGCGAAAACCATAGGCCAATATCGGTATGTACAAGCTATCCGGAAGCAGGACATCGTCTTCGGCATAGGCCCCGCAGGTACGGGCAAGACGTATCTTGCGGTGGTTATGGCAGTAACTGCGCTTAAAAACAAAGACGTTAACCGGATTGTGCTGACCCGGCCTGCGGTAGAAGCAGGGGAGAAGCTGGGATTTTTGCCCGGGGATATGCAAGATAAAGTGGATCCTTATCTGCGGCCGCTCTACGACGGGTTATTTGATATTCTGGGAATGGACGCCGCGCAGCGGTATATTGAAAAACACGTGATCGAAATTGCACCGCTGGCTTATATGCGAGGCAGGACACTGGACGATTCCTTTATCATCCTTGACGAGGCGCAAAACACAACGCCGGAGCAAATGAAAATGTTCCTGACCAGAATCGGCTTCAGTTCCCAAGCGGTTATTACCGGCGATGTGACCCAAATCGATATCGGAAAGTCACAGGAATCCGGGCTGGTATCCGTACAGAAAGTGCTGAAGGGGATAGCCGGTATCAGCTTCCTTTATCTGACGAAGGTCGACGTCGTCAGACATCCGGTGGTACAGCGGATCATCCAGGCTTATGAGGATGAAGAAGAGCGAAGGGCGCGTGAGGAGGATCGGAGGCGATAGTTTTTGGCAAAGTCTTTTGGTGAAAATGTAAAAAATGCTTTGTTGCCTGCCAATCCGGTCCTTAACGCGATCTTGTGGGGATGTATCACGCTGGCAGGGGTTTTGGGCATTTTCTACTCCTATTATTTTGTGAATAATTATTTCTTTGTTGAAGGAGAAGTCTCCGACGTCACCATCGAGGCGGACAAGAGCGTAACATATGAAGATACGGCGAGGACGGAAGCAAACCGGCAGAGCGCGGCAGAACGGGTTGGCGATATTTATGTTTTTGACAGTGCGGTGCTGGAGGGGCAGGTGGATCAGCTCAACCAGCTTTTCCGGGCTTGGGAAGAGTTGGCGATGCTGCCCGATCGGCAGATAACGGAAACAGAGGCGGAAAACGAAGGGGAAGACGGAGAGGGAAGCCCGCTGCCTCAGGCGGAAACCAAGCTGGAAAGGGCAGCGCCGTATATCGCGCAGCTTCAAATAAGGGAGAGTACTGCAAAGGCGATACTGGATATGGACTCGATTACTCTCCAGGCTTTGCGCAGTGAAGCGGAAAGCATTATTCGCCAGCAGTGGACAAAGGGCGTCCGAAATGAAGAAGTGGAAGAAGCCAGAAGAAGGATTCTGGATGAAGTCTACCTTCGCGTCAATCTGGAGGAGCAGGTTTCCTTTCTTCAGGCAGCTTTTCGCTTTATTGATTTAAAAGCAAACTTTATTTATGATGAAGAAACGACGCTGCGGGCAAAAGAGGACGCTGCGGAAAGGGAGCCGGCGGTAATCAATACCGTATACCGGAACCAAAGGATAATCGGCAAAGGGGAAATCGTAAGCGCCCACCATCTGGAGATGCTTGCCGCTTTGGGATACCAGCGAAGCGAAGCCCCGTACATTATGCTGATCGGGGTGACTTTACTGACCTGCTGCGTATTCTTTCTGCTATCCAGGTATATTCGTCAATACCCGCCGGGAAACCTGAAAGCGGATACCCACAATGCGCTGCCGGCGCTGTTGTTTCTGCTGATCCTGGGTCTAGCCCGGTTAATCGTAGCGATCAACGTCAGCCCTGAATCGGTTATCGCGGAGCAGGTAGCGTATTTGATCCCCGCCTCTACCGGCGCGATTCTGACAGCCATATTGATGAATAATTGGCTGGGCGTCTTTTTCAGCGCCGTGATCAGCATATTCATCGGCTTGTTGTCGGGAGGAAATATATCCTATGCGGCGGTGGCCTTTTGCGGCTGTCTGATCGGCGTCTACGGGATCAGCCGCTATGCCAACCGGTCGGAGTGGGCAAAGGCGGGGCTGATGATCGCCCTGGTGAATGTCTGGATGATCATCGGATTTGGTATCCTGAATAATCATCCCAGGACGGCGATCGCTTACGGCGCGATTATCGGCGCTGTAAACGGCTTTTTCTCCCCTATTCTGGCCTATGGCAGCCTGCCTTTTCTCGAATCGATATTTCAAATCACTACCAGCGTCAGCCTGATGGAATTGTCCGATTCCCGGCAGCCTTTGTTGAAAGAATTATTACTGAAAGCGCCGGGCACCTATCATCACAGCATCCTGGTCGGAAATCTGGCCGAGGCGGCTGCCGACGAGATCGGCGCCGATCCTGTGCTTGTACGCGTCGGGGCATACTATCACGACATCGGCAAGACGAAACGGCCTTATTTTTTCATCGAAAATCAAATGGCGGACGCGAATCCGCACGAAAGGCTGACCCCTGCCCTCAGCGCGCTGATCCTGAGCTCTCATGTCAAAGACGGGCTGGAAATCGGCAGAAAGGGCAAGCTCCCGGAAAAGGTACTGGCTTTCATCAGCCAACACCATGGTGAAGGGCTGATGGCGTATTTTTACCGAAAAGCCCTGGAGGAGGTCGCTGACCCGGAGAATGTGAAGGACAGTGATTTTCGCTATCCCGGACCCAGGCCACAGTCCAAGGAGACCGCTCTGGTTATGCTGGCGGATTCTGTGGAGGCAGCCATTCGGTCCATGCATGTGACGGGTGATAAGATAGAAGCGGTAAAAAAAATCATCAACGACAAGATGATGGACGGGCAGTTGGAGGATTCGCATCTGTCGCTCACAGACCTGAAAACCATCGCCCAGGTCTTCACCAAAGTATTAAATGGGATTTATCATAGCCGGATCGAGTACCCGGATAATGTGTTGGCAGTGATGGAGACGGAAGAAGAAACACCCCTTGCCGAAGTACAGCTTGCGGGCGAACAGAGGGAAGCAAGCCCCGCCGGCGGCTTTCCGCCTGCGGAAAATCCGCCGGAAGCGGAGTCGCTTGAAGCGGAGGCGCTTGAAGCGG
>WRNN01000235.1 GCA_009776595.1 Clostridiales bacterium | reverse complement strand
AGCCGGTTATGGCAGTCGATGAATATCTATCATGTCTTCATTCTCGCCGGTTTCGCCGCTTTCGGCCGTTCGTTCATCGTCTATATCGCGCCCAATATCTATGTCCTGTGCTTTCTCGCTATATTTCAGTCGCTGCTCTTCGCTCCCTTGTGGACACGGTTATCGCCCTATGTCAACAGTATCGTTCCGAAAGAAGCGCGCGCTACAGGTCAAGCGACCTGGAACGTCATCGTAGCCGGCGTCGCTCCCATGTTCGGCTCCGCGCTGGGGGGTACGGTCGCAGAAATCTTTGGCATGCGGAACGTCTTTGGCGTAGCTTCCGCCATTTGTTTGGTTTCCTCCGTGGTATTTTTCTTTCTCTTCAACCGGCAAAAGAGCTATGATCTGCTTCACCCGATCATTCCGGACGAGGATTGATAATCCTCCCGGACAATGATGGACAATGGATTGACAATATGGCCATCATGATAGACAATAGAGGGGGTAAGCGAGGTAACAGGAATGCCTGAAATTAAGTTAGACACAAAAACAATGATTTTTAATACAGCTCTACGCCTTTTTGCTACCAGCGGGGTCGAAAACGTTTCTATGCGCGACATCGCAAAAATGGTTGGCATTAAGGCAGCTTCCATATATAACCACTACATGAATAAGGAGCAAATCGTTGACTCCTGCTATGATTTCTTTTTACAGCACCATGCCGTCGGCAGATTGAACAAAGAACAGTATAGCATTGTCCTCAGGGAAGGGACGAAAGAAGAAATCGTCATGATTCCCAATGGCGCCTTTCCTGAGGAGCTGGCGGAAAATCTGATTTATTCGATGACGATCCTTTTTTCCCGCGTATACACTGACGAAAAAGCGATTGACTACTACTCGAAACTNATCCAGGTTTCCATAGAATTTATGCAGGAATTTTTCCAAACTGGGATACAGGTCGGCAGATTTCAGGACTTTAATATCAGGGGCGTTTCCCTGCTTTTCTTAAGCGCCAGGCTCTTTTCCGCGCAGTCCATATCGATACAGCCTGACGCGTTTCTTAATTGGCGCCTGGCCCAGAGGGAAATGGCCGGCGAACTGATCCGCATACTCCCGTTTGCTTATTGAGTTAGCGTCGCTGAAGAAAGGGAGGGAAGACGAATGAAAATTGTGGATTATACAACCTATGCCGTTTTTGCCGGCTACCGTAACCTGATCTTTGTAAAAGTATTTACAGACGAGGGGATCTACGGCGTAGGCGAAGCGACAGTCGAATGGAAAACCAACGCCGTGCTTGGCGCTTTCGAAGATTTACGGCCTTATGTCATCGGCGCGGATCCGCGACGGATCGAATGGTTATTCTTCGAATGCTACCGCCAATCCTACTGGCGCACGGATCCCTGCACCCTCTCCGCGATAGCGGCCCTTGAAACGGCTTGTGTGGACATCACCGGCAAAGCTTACCAAATGCCGGCTTATCAACTGTTTGGCGGCAAAGTGCGCGACAGGATACGGATTTATTCGAACGGCTGGACCGGCAACGCCAAAACGCCCGCGGAGTATGCCGAACGCGCGAAAAGAGCTGTGGAACGTGGCGCCAAAGCGCTGAAATGGGATTTCTTCGGCACGAGTTATCTCAGTATCACGCCGGAAGCTATGGATCGCGCAATAAAGGTCATGGCCGCCGTCAGGGAAGCCGTCGGGCCGGAAGTCGATTTGCTCATCGAAGCGCACGGACGTTTTAACCTCCATACCGCACTGAAAGTAGCAAAAGAAATGGCGCCTTTCAAGCCATTCTTTATGGAAGAACCTGTACTTCCCGATGTAGTCGAGGATACGGTAGAAATGCACAAATACAGCCCCGTACCCGTCGCCGCGGGCGAGAGGCTGTTTGGCAAAGCAATGTTCCGCGAACTGCTTAGCAAGAATGGCGTAGATTATGCGCAGCCCGATCTCCTGCATGTAGGCGGCATGAATGAATTGAAGAAGATCAGCGTTATGGCGGAGGTGCAGAATATCCAAATCGCGCCCCATAATCCCGGCGGTCCTGTCGCTACCGCGGCTACGCTTCATGTATGCGCCACAATGCCCAACTTCGAATCTCTGGAAATGCTCCGGGACGTACCCTATCGAAGCGAGATTTCCACAGAAAAGCTGGTGATCGAGGATGGTTATCTGCTTGTCCCCGACACGCCGGGGCTGGGAATCGATATCTTTCCGGAGGAATGTGCAAAGTATCCCATGCGGGTTACGCCGCAAAACATGTTCAGCGGCGCGTTTTAACCCGCGTTTAAGCCACCGGCTTTGTCATGCAAATCTCGTCACAGTTGGGAAACTTAGGGCAGTTGATGCATTCCAGCCACACTTTCTGGGGCATGTTTTCTTTATCCTCTCTGATAAAACCGCAAGCGCTGAAGAATTCATGCTGGTAGGTGAGGGCAAAGACCTTCTTGATACCCAAATCAGCGGCTTCCGACATCAGGTCGCTGACAATCCGGTACCCTATCCCTTTTCTCTTATATTTTTCATCCACAGCGACCGTGCGAATTTCTGCCAGATCGTTCCACATAACGTGTAAAGCCCCCATAGCGACGACCCTGCCCGCATCCTCTGCGATGATAAAGTCGCGGATGTTTTCATATATCTGGTGTCTGGATCTGCTTAACATTTCCCCTTTTTCTGCATAATAATTAGCCAATATATATATCCCTTCGGCATCATAAAGGTTGGCTTTTCTAAATATCATATTTTGCTCCTCTCCTTCCCTCCTTATGAATGTATATTATATGATAATGTATTATTTTGCAACAAAAAAATTAGCTATGACAGGAGGAGTTTCTCAATGCAGATTCTGGCCATCTGCGGCGCGGCAAATAAAACCCGCAATACCGCAACTATGCTGAAATGCGCCTTTGACGGCGCAATGAGCGTCTCCGGCGCTTCCGGCGACTTCGTCTACCTCTACGATCTTTCGTTTCATGGATGCTCCGGTTGCCACTCCTGCAAACTGCTGGAGCAAAGCAGTTTTGCCCGCTGCGCCATGCGGGACGATTTGAGTCCGGTGTTGGAGAAGGCGATTAACGCGGACGTCCTGCTGATCGGCTCTCCGATCTATTACAGCGACGTAACCGGGGAAACCCGTTCCTTTCTCGAACGATATTTATTTCCCGGCATGACCTACAATAAGGATCGCGTACCCACATATCCGAAGCGCAGCAAGGTAGGCTGGGTATTTACCATGAACGCGCCGGGCGAGTTCTATACCGAATACTTTGAGAAACTCTGTGCCCTGACGGACCGGATCATCGGCGAGTCAGCCTATGTAATGGCTTTTCAGACGCAGCAGTTCGAAGACTATGCAAAATACGCGGCGACGATGTTCGATGTAGATATGGTGAAAAAACGTCATGTCGAGCAGTTCCCCAAAGATTGCGATGAAGCCTTTGCCATGGGGAAACGCCTGGCGGACAGCGCAGCCGCAAAGTAGTTTTTGTCCATGATTTGTATAAGCAGCCTCAGGTCGTCCGATCGACCTGGCGCTGCTTTTTTTGTGCCATTACCTAACATGGTCTGCCGCCCATAACCCCGGACATACGCGCCCATTTCGCTGCGGTTAGCGGATTGGGACCCGTAGGGTCGAAGCGGCATCCCCTTGGCAAAATCCAAAAATTTTTCTTGACTTTCTCTGACCTTTGTTGCATACTGATACTATGGTCAGAAATGGTCAAG
>WRNN01000234.1 GCA_009776595.1 Clostridiales bacterium | reverse complement strand
TTCAGGCTTCTTTCCAATGCCTGGACAAGCTGCTCCCTCTTCTCCGCGTCAGGCTCCCAGCTTTCGTCACGGAGCGCCTGTTCCAGCAGATCCTTCAACGTGTATACCTGGTTTTCCCCGTTTTCCTCCATAGCGGACGCCCCCTTACTTCCTGCTTAATTCGTTTGCCGTCTCATAGACTGCAAGCAGATTCTCTGTCTTCGCGTCATTTGCACAGAGAAGCGGTTTGTTTTGCATAAAGATAAANCCGCCGCCCGGCGCAAAAGTGTCGAAGCAGCGCTTGACGAAATCTACGCATTGCGCTTTGGACCCCATCTGAAGGAGATCCGCGGTGATGCCCGTGCCGATTGTCTGCCAGTCGCCGATGGCTTTGTGGACTTCGAAAGGGTCGTCCTGGTCCAGCATGAAGACGACAGAGCCTTTGGGCAATTGGCGGAAGCGGTCCAGGGTCTTGAGGAAGGAGCCTTCGCCCTTGAGGAAGAACTTTGTCCCGGCTTCCATAAACGGCAGACAGGTCTCCTTAAAGTGGTCAAAATAATAGCGGTCAAAGAGATCGGGGGACAAGAAACATTCCACATGGTAGACCGTCGAGGCAAAGGGATGCGGCGCGCTGAAATCCTTGGGATCCAAAGCCCTAAGCGGCTTCAGTCTGTCCGCCAGGAGCACGTCGCAGGCTTGCCTTACCACTTCCGGCCTGCGCCGCAGATCGAGGAGCGTGTCGCGGATGCCGCGGTATTTGTCGAAGAGCAGGCTGAGCGGGCCCATGAAGCTGATCGGGCCGCCCGTAAGCGGCGCAATGCCTTTTTCTTCGAATATGTAGTCCCGGATCCTCTCGTTTGCTTCGAGGTAGGGCCGAATCTCTTTCAGGGCCAAAAGGACGCTTTCATAGGCCTGCTCCTTCGGCAATCGCAGCGCTTTACACTGCTTTCGCAGCATCGCCGCCTTAAATGCCGGCAGGTCATGGATGAGATCCGAATATTCCTCTGTTTTCATAAACTCGACTTCGGGCTGTCGATGGACGATCACGGTGCCGTCCATACCCAGGTCGTAGTTGTCGCAGCCCATGGCTTTCAGCGCTTTGATCGCCGCCGTTACATTGCCGCCCCATAGAAAATCCAGCTCTATGTCGTCGAGGAACCGGACATACGCTTCAAAGGTTTTATCCGGATCGTCCATCACGTCCGCATAACGAACGCCTGCGTAGGAAAAAGGCCAGGTCAGAATCTCCGCGCCGACCGGTACTTTCTTTGGCTCTCTGAAGCTGGCAGCGTCAATGAGATTCTGAATCCGTTCCTGCTTTAGTTGGGCAATGTCCATAGCCGCCCCCTCCTCTCCTTCTCCTTTCGAACCGCCGCGCGGTTACACGAATCCGCCGTACTTTTTGCGAGAGTAGGTATAGAGTTCGTCGGAGAAAGCGGGCGTCAGGGCGGGTGCGCCGTAGAAGCTTAAGTAGGAGGGCTTGCCCGGCTTGCAGAAGCGGTCAAAGTGTTCCCGTGCGCGCCGGCGCTGCTCTTCTTCGGAGGTCGTCTCCGGGTCGAAGGGATCCGGAACGACGCCGATGAGAATTTTGTCGCCGTATTGATCATAGAGCATATGGGTGTCGTTCATTGTCTGCGGATCCCAGGCGTCAAAGCCCCCGTCGATGAAGCATTGGATTCTGTTGACAAGATGGCCGCAGGAATGCAGGGTTGCGTAACGCCCTTTCGCGTGAATATGATCCGTGAGTGCCTTCATGCAGGGAACAAAGAACTTGTAAGCGACTTCCTCGGAGAAAAAGGGCGCTTTCTGGCTGCCCCAGTCGTCGTGGATATTGATCCCGTCCAGCGCCGGCCAATAGGCAATGAGCTTATCCACCACTTTCATGCCAAACTCCGTGGACGCTTCGAAAAAGGACCGGACGGCGTCTTCCTGATCCTCGTCGATCAGCGCCATTGCTGCCGGCGCAAATTCCATGAAGGAGACGAGACGCTCAAACCAGAAGCCGTTGACCAGGGATACCAGGCCGCTGCGTTTCTTGTCGATAGGAAATGCTTCCGCCTCGGCAGCCCAGTCCCAATCGTCCAGGTTCGGGAAGCGGATTTTGTCCTTCCATTCATTGGCATTCGCTAGATAAGGCGCGCCGGGGCGAACGATAGAACCACTAACGACTTCCACATATTCCCATTCGACGCCGAAAGCATCTGTTGTACCGCCGGGACCGCCGCGGCCTAACTGGTTGTTATATAGCTGCGGCATGATCATGCCGGAATCCACAGGGATCGGCGTCCAGTAAGGCTGTTTGTCAAAGAACATGGCAATCATGTTTTCCCGTGAACTGACTGGCGTATCCCTGACAGAGGTGTCCGGCCCTCCGAAACGGCCGGGGATCGTAGCGACAATCCTGAGTTCATTTTGCTCAAAAGGAATTTTTCGAAACATGTCTTTTGCGCTGGTTTCAGCTGCCGCTGTCAAAGCGGGGGCTGAAGAAACGCGCTCCCTCCTTCCTCATGCGGACTGTATTTAGGGTGAATGTTGGAATACTATTTATTATACTGTGCGGCGGGTAAATATGCCAACACATTTTTAGCCTGTATCCGGTTCCGGGCCGCTATGGGATACCGTTCAGCGCCGGCTATGGCGGCGGACTACAGAAAGTCCAATACGTCCGACGGATGCTCCGCAAAGGCATACGCGCCGTTTGCGGAAAGCTCGCTTCTCTCCCGGAAGCCCCAAAGCGCGCCGATCGCCTTCAATCCGGCATTGGCGGCCGTCTGCATATCGGTTCCGGTATCGCCCAGGTAAAGCACTTCCTCGCGGGGCAATCCCAGGATCCCGAGGATCTCCAGGGCGCCGTCGGGATCCGGTTTGACCGGATGCCCGGGACGATGGCCGATGATCGCGTCAAATGCGGTATCCGGGAAGTAACGCGACAGGATCTTTAGCGTTGCGTCATGGGGTTTGTTCGAAAGCACCGCGATTTTGACGCCGCGACCGGCAAGGGTCGACAATAGTTCGGGGACGCCGTCGTAGGGCGCCGTCTTGTCCGCTTGTTTCAGGAGATATAGCGCGCTGTATTCTTCTTCGAGCCGAATCGTATCGAGCCCGGCGGCTTCCGCGCCGGAGGCAGCCCGCCTGACAAGATTCAACGCGCCGTCGCCGACGAAGTACTTATACTCTTCGGTGGCGCGTGGCGGCAAACCATGCCGGCGCAGCACTTCATTCATGCTGTCGGCGATATCGTCAAGGGTGTTGAGTAAGGTTCCGTCCAGGTCGAAAATAATGGCTTTCATAACTGCCTCGTTTTATCAAGGAGATGCCGCAGGCTTGGTTTGCGGGCGGCAGCTCAAATGGGAGATACGAGAACATTGTATCATTAATGAAATGGTATGGGTAGCCCTGCCGCAAAAGCGCCTCCTCGCCTTGGTTAATAGGCCGCCTCGTCGCCTTGGTCAATAGATCGCCCGCCGCCCGCTTTGCGTACCGCCAGCGCAAACAGCGCCGCCAGGTTGAGCAGCAGCAGGGCAAACAGCGCCTGCCCCAAGGGATGCCAGGTATGGAGCCAGGCGAGCTTGCCCGCGAAGCTGCCCATTGCCCAGCTGTGGCCTTCGGGCAGCAAATCCTGCCAGCGAAGTCCGGCGGCTAATATTTGCATGGCCAGCGCGACCAGGGCAGCCAGGCTTCCGAGGGAAGCCGTCACGGCGAAGCAGGATTGGGCGAGGATCGCCCGGCTGGCCGGGGCTGTCAGCAGCTCGCGGAGATACA
>WRNN01000233.1 GCA_009776595.1 Clostridiales bacterium | reverse complement strand
CGACATTTCTGGAGCCCCAACCGATACCGGCAATTTCGTGAATATCCTTCAGCGTCATGCCCGAATCGCCCATCGCCTTCCCGATTGCCTCTTCAGCCGCCTTTTTCAAGTCGACACCTGTGTGCAGGTTGGCAAAACCAAGGAGTTCTCCGTCACACAGTATCGCCGCCTGGGTGCTTGACATGCCAACATCGACGCCTGCTGTGACCTTTTCCGCTTTTCTCCAATCCACTCCGTTAAAGACGCAGCTTGTTTCCGGCCATCTCCAATACGCTTGTGTCATGCTACCAACTCCTAATTCCATAATCCAAACCCTATAACTTATGTTACCACATTTCTGTATACACAGAAACGACAAAATGATGATAAAATGATGAATCCAAAGGCATAACTTCAACTTGACTAACCCGAGAATTTCTGTCAAAATAGAGCACGTATATAACTGTTGCGTATGGCAACTATTGATAACGTACTTCCCATCAGCAGCAATGGAAAGCAAGTTTTTTGAAGGGAGTAGGTTACAAACGCTGCGGAATGGTGGTTTCTATGGCTGACTCCGGCGCAAAGGGGCAAAGCGAAGCAAGACGTAACTTCATGCTTGAGGGGAATCTGATCAGGGTGGTTCTCTCGGTCGCCGTACCGACAATGCTTACCATGGTCATCGATTCCCTATATAATATGGCGGACACATACTTTGTGAGCAAGATCGGGGAAGCGGCCATCGCGGCGGTGGGCGTCAACGACTCCCTGATGAACATCATCCGCTCGATATCGATGGGCTTCAGCGTCGGCGCCTCCAGCTTTATTTCCCGCGCGCTTGGGGCAAACCGGGACGAAGACGCTGCGCGGGCGGCTGTAACGACGCTTTATACCGCGGTGGCTACGCTGGCCGTCGTCTCCCTACTCGCGTCCATCTATCTGCTGCCGGTTGTGAATCTGCTGGGCGCGACCGATACGGTCAGGCCCTACTCCATGCAATATGCCAGGTGGATTCTTATTTTTGCCCCGATCACCGCAGGGGATTCCGTCCTCTCGCAAACGCTCCGCTCAGAAGGAAGGGCGATTTTCTCTATGATCGGCATGACCTCCGGCGCCCTGATCAACATCATCCTCGATCCCATTTTTATCAATATCTTTGGCCTGGGGGTCGCCGGCGCCGCTATCGCCACAGGCATCTCCAAGGTAATCAGCCTCTTTGTACTCCTATGGCCGTATTTCAAGCAGAAATGCGTGATCCGCCTCAAGCCTTCTTACTTCAGTCCGACATGGGCAATCTATGCTGAGATTGCGCGCATGGGACTCCCCACGATGCTTCGCACCGGGATGATGAGCGTCTCCAGGATCCTGATCAACAATACCGCCGCTTTCTACGGCGACGCCGCCATGGCTTCCATCTCTGTCGCCAACAAGAGCCTCCGGCTGATCGCCTCCTGTATCATGGGATTCAGTCAAGGCTTCCAGCCGGTCGCCGGTTATAATTACGGCGCCAAGAAATACGACAGGGTACTCCGGGCCTTCCGCTACACGATGACCATCGGCGCGATCAGCGGGCTTGTGTTGGGCGCGGCGATGTATGTCTTTGCCCCCCAGATCATCGGCGTGTTCTCCGATAACGCGGGGGTCATGGAACTCGGCCTGATCCTCCTTCGCAGCCAATGCATCACCATGCTGCCCCATGTATGGACAATGATCGCCACCGGTCTGTATCAGGCGATGGGGAAAGCGTTCAAAGCCGGTGTGATGGGCTTGTCGCGGCAATTGGTGGTGCTGATCCCCTGTATCCTGATCCTTCCCCGTCTGTTTGGCGCTGTGGGGCTTGCCTGCGCCCAGGCGGCTTCTGACGCGATTGCCTTCGTCATCGCGGTGATTTTCCTCATCCCGACCCTGAGGGAACTGTTGGCATTGAATAAAAGCATAAGCGCGAATACGATGTCTGCGCAGATCGAAAGCTAGTTGTGCGCTAAGCGTGAAGATTCATCCTATGCGCGCAGCTTATCTTAATGAAAAAACAATGATATGAAATGGTGGTGTCTATGGCGAATTCCGGTGCGACGGCACAAAGCGAAGCAAGACGAAACTTCATGCTTGAGGGAAAGCTCCTCAGCGTGATCATCTCGATTGCGGTACCGTCCATGCTTACCATGGTGATCGATTCCTTATATAATATGGCGGACACGTACTTTGTCAGCAGGCTCGGCGAAGCGGCGATCGCNGCGGTGGGCGTTAACGACTCCCTGATGAACATCATCCGCGCGATAGCGATGGGCTTCAGCGTCGGCGCCTCCAGCTTCATCTCCCGCGCCCTTGGGGCCAACCGGGACGAAGACGCNTCGCGAGCGGCTGTAACAACNCTCTTTACCGCAGCGGGTACGATGGCTGTCGTCTCCGTACTCGCGTCCATATTTCTGCTGCCGGTTGTGAATTTTATGGGCGCGACAGATACGGTCAGGCCTTACTCCATGGAATATGCCAGATGGATTCTTGTTTTTGCCCCGATCACCGCGGGGGATACCGTCCTCTCGCAAACGCTCCGTGCAGAAGGAAGTACGATTTTCTCTATGGTCGGCATGACCTCCGGCGCCCTGATCAACATTGTACTCGATCCCATTTTTATCAATACCCTTGGCTTAGGGGTCGCTGGCGCCGCCATCGCCACAGGCATCTCCAAGGTAATCAGCCTCCTGGTACTCATGTGGCCGTATTTCAAGAAGAAATGTGTGATCCGCCTCAAGCCTTCTTACTTCAGTCCGACACTGGAAATCTATACGGAAATTGCGCGCATGGGTATCCCCACCATGCTGCGCACCGGGATGATGAGCGTCTCCAGGATCCTGATCAACAATATCGCCGCTTTCTACGGCGACCACGCCATGGCTTCCATCTCCGTTGCCAACAAGAGTCTCCGGGTGGTCGCCTCCTGTATCATGGGATTCGGTCAAGGCTTCCAGCCGGTCGCCGGTTATAATTACGGCGCCAAAAAATACGATAGGGTCCTAAAAGCCCTCCGCTATACGATGACCATCGGCGGGGTCAGCGGGATTGTGTTGGGCGCGGCGATGTATGTCTTTGCCCCCCAGATCATCGGGGTGTTCTCCGATAGCCCGGGCGTCATGGAACTCGGCCTGATCCTCCTCCGCAGCCAGTGCATCACCATGCTGCCCCATGTATGGACAATGATCACCACCGGTTTGTATCAGGCTACGGGGAAAGCATTAAAGGCCGGCGTGATGGGCTTGTCGCGGGAGTTGCTGGTGCTTATTCCCTGCGTCCTGATCCTTCCGCGCCTGTTTGGCGCCGTGGGGCTTGCCAGCGCGCAGGCAGTTTCTGACGTNATCGCCTTTCTCATCGCTGTGGTCTTCCTCGTGCCTACCTTAAGGGAGCTGATAGCCTTGAACAAAAGCGTAACCGCGGGTATTCTGCCTTCACAGATCGAAAGCTAGCAATCTGCTATACGTGAAGTTTCGTTTCATCCCACGATTGAAATCACGGGTATTAGAACGAGTTGGGTCTGTGATAAAATTACAATGCTATACCCGAGAATGGGTGTAGATAGAAATATAATGTAAATATATTGACATTATTTGCATAATCCTATATGCTCTTCTTATCAGAGAGCGAGGGATTGATTATGGAAGAAGAAAAGGACTCACGCGAGTATAGCGAAGAACTACTGAAAATAGTGGACGAATTTCGGCAACGCATTATCGAAGGCACTTCTGATCCAGAGCACTTTCTTACTATATCGGAGATAGAACG
>WRNN01000232.1 GCA_009776595.1 Clostridiales bacterium | reverse complement strand
TCTGGAAGGGCTATTCCGACCTGGAAGCGGATATTTTAGCGCAAACGCTGGACGAAAACGGCAGCATTGTTCCTCACAACACGATTACCCCGATTGCGAGACGAAATAAAGTTGGCTCCTACGAGTTTGATCTTGTTTTGCGCAACAACAGAACAACCACCGAATATCCTATGGGGATTTTTCATCCTCATGAGGAACTGCACCATATCAAAAAAGAAAACATCGGGCTGATTGAGGTAATGGGGCTTGCGATACTGCCCGGACGGCTTGCGTCGGAGCTTGAAGCGGTTGTGGATTATTTGACCTGCAGCGATACTGAGCCTGATCCGGTTCATTTGCCGTGGGCGGACGGGCTATTGGGGAAATATGGACAGCTTAACAGCAAAGTGGAAGCCGAGGAGGTTGTCAGAAAAGAAGTGGGGGAAGTATTCAAGATGGTTTTATCTGACGCAGGTGTATTTAAGGACACTGCGCCGGGCAGGGAACGGTTCATGCGGTTCATGGAGATGGCGGGGTTTGTGGAATTGCTCCGCCCGTTCAACTCCACTCCATAGAAACAAAAATGAAACCATTACGGTTTCATTTTCTATGGAGATGAGGGGAGTTGAACCCCTGTCCGAAAGAATGACCACAGAGCTTCTTCGAGCGTAGTTTGTGCTTTGATTTCGCCCCTGACAGCTCCCACAAACAGGATCAGCAGGCGCTATTTCCGTAAATTTCCCTTTGGCTTACGAAAAGCTGGGCCATCGGTAGCCTGCTAAATGTCTCCCCATCCCTCACCGCAGGCGCAGAAGGCGGGGAGTCAGCTGCTTTAAGCAGCGAATGCTAAATCATTGTTCGCAATTAAGCTGTTGCACCTTTTTAACGGGCTGGCGCCAACCCGGCTCGCTTCCTCTGCCACCACTTCCCCCGTCGAAACCGGTACATCCCCTTGAACGAATAGACGGACATTGGCAATATTACGCGGCATCGCGCAGAGTGATACATTGCGGCATTTCGCATAAACAGGATACCACATAAACACTGGCTTTTCAACTGATTTGGAACACACACATCGCAAACGCATCGCCATCGCCAACGCAACTTAGCCGCCCTCAACCGCCGAGGTAGGCGCGGTTTACCGACGGATCCGCCAGCAGCTCCGCCGAAGCGGCGGCAGTCACGACACGCCCCGTCTCCAGGACATAGCCCCGATGCGCAATCGAAAGCGCCATCCGCGCATTCTGTTCGACGAGCAGAATGGTAACGCCGGCGTCGTTCAGCTCTTTGATGATGTCAAAGATCTGTTCGACAAGCAGAGGCGCAAGACCCATGGAGGGTTCATCGAGCATCAACAGTGTCGGCGAGGACATCAGTGCGCGACCGATGGCGAGCATCTGCTGTTCACCGCCGGACAGCGTACCCGCGATCTGGTTTCTGCGCTCCCGAAGGCGCGGAAATCGGCTAAAGACGTCCGCCATCCGTTCATGCAAGCTATCATTCGGCTGGCTGTAGTTTCCCATCTCGAGGTTCTGCTGAACGCTCATCCTTAAAAAGATTCGCCTGCCCTCCGGTACATGGGCAAGCCCGCGTTTGACGATGAGGTGAGAGGCGAGCGTCTTGATATCCGTATCGAGAAAAGCGATTTCTCCTGATTGACAGCGCAATAGACCGGATACTGTCTTGAGAATCGTGCTTTTTCCCGCACCGTTTGCGCCGATCAGCGTTACGATTTCGCCCTTATCCACATAAAAGGAAACATCTTTTATGGCGTGGATATTGCCGTAGTAAACATTGATATCGCTAACTTGCAGCAGAGCCATGTCGCTACTCTCTTCCTTTGCCAAGATAAGCCTCGATGACGGCGGGGTCATTCTGGATATCGGCAGGGGCGCCTTTCGCGATAATCCGTCCGTAGTTCAGCACGGCGATACCCTCGCATATCCCCATAACCAGATGCATATCGTGCTCGATCAGCAGGATCGCGATTTGAAATGTGTCGCGTATCTTGCGAATATTCTCCATCAATTCGCCGGTTTCCGAGGGATTCATGCCGGCTGCCGGCTCGTCCAGCAGCAGGATCGACGGATTCGTGGCGAGGGCCCTGACGATTTCAAGCCTTCGCTGAGAGCCGTAAGGCAGTGATCCGGCTTTTTTATCCGCGTCAACATCCAGGTTGAATATGGACAGAAGTTCGAGAGCGCGGTTTTTCGCCTCGCGTTCGGCTTTCCAGTATCCCGGCAGACGCAGGACCGTCTCCGCAAGATGGTAGGCCATCCCGTTGTGGAGACCGACCAGTACATTCTCAAGGACCGTCATTTCTCTAAATAAGCGAATATTCTGAAAAGTTCTCGCGATCCCGGCCCGGTTAGCCTGTATCGTATTTTTATTGCCCATATTCTTCCCGTTGAGGAAAATCTCCCCGCGCGTGGGCTGATAGACTTTCGTCAGAAGATTGAATATGGTTGTTTTCCCCGCTCCGTTCGGGCCGATGAGACCGGCGATCTCCGTAGGCGCTACAGTGATGTTAAAGTCGTCTACGGCAGTGAGGCCGCCAAAATCAATACCGAGGGATCGGCATTCCAGGATCGGCGTCATACCCCGGGTGCGAGCAGGCAGGAAGGGGGCGGCGGGGTCGTGGGGCGTCATGCGGAAAGCCTCCCTTTCCCATTGGCCGATAAGCGGCCGCCCAGTTTCTCCAGTACATATGCCATAGAAAAATCATAGGTTCCCATAAGTCCGGAGGGCTTAAAGATCATGACGCCGATCAAAAGAATCGAGTATAGGATCATCCTGTATTCATTCAGGCTTTGCAGCGCAAGCGGGAGTGCGGTGAGTATAGCCGCCGCAAGGATGGAACCCAGCATGGAGCCCATACCGCCCAGCACAACCATGACAAGGATATGGATGGAAGCCATAAAGTCGAAATTGCCGGGGACAAGTATGCCCAGCATTCCGCCATACAGCGCGCCTGCCACACCGGCAAAGAAAGCGGACACAGAAAAGGCCAGAACCTTATAATAGGTGGTATTGACGCCGCAGGATTCCGCAGCGATCTCGTTTTCGCGCAAGGAAAGGATAGCCCTGCCATGGCGGGATTTCATCATCATGTGAATGAAGGTGCAGGTTAGCGCGACACAGCTGTAGACAAGGAGAAAACTGGAGTATTTCGGGATATTCCGCAGTCCCGGCGTACCGCCCGTGATCGAGGGCAGATTGATGATCGCTACCCGGATAATCTCTCCGAAACCAAGGGTAATGATCGCGAGATAATCTCCCCGAAGCCGCAGGGCGGGTATACCAATAAGGATACCGAAAAACGCGGCTGCGACGCCGGCGGCTATCAGACCGGCAATCATATCCGGCACACCGCTCAGAAACCCGCTTTTCCAAAACAGCGCCCCGGCGTAGGCGCCCACAGCCATAAATCCGGCGTGACCTAGGGGAAGCTGCCCAAGATACCCGGTGGCTACATTCAGCGATACCGCCAGGATCATATAGATCGCGACCTGTATGACGACGGCGCTCTGCGCCCTGCCAATGATGCCGGAAGACATGATGGCGTTCCCGATGAGGAGGAATGCGGCGACCAGCGCGGCATTGATGCTATAACGGATCGGGGCCGGAATGCGGAATTTGTTCATACTAAACCTTTTCCATCATGCTTCGGCCCATGATGCCGGTGGGTTTCACGAGCAGTACAAGGATGAGAATCCCGAAGACGATGCCGTCGGCCCATGTGGAGAAGCCGAGGGCCGTCACCAGCGTCTCGAAGAGCCCGATGGCGAAGCCGCC
>WRNN01000231.1 GCA_009776595.1 Clostridiales bacterium | reverse complement strand
CCCGCCTGCGCATATAATGGCAGGCGGGATTCCTTATGGGATTATACAATGTGCATAGCGGACGGCGTCCGCCGGTTAAAATGGCTGCCGGTTATCCCTTCGGCGCGCTTTGCCCTGTAAGGCTTTACGCGTCGGCGGAAATCGACTTAAGCAGCTCTTCATGGGTCTCCTTAGTGATCTTATAGCCAGAGAAGAACAGCACGCCGAATGCCAGAATGATCGCACTCAGGAGAGTCAGGGCAAACCTCAGGTAACCCAACAGCATCGGGGACTGGGGCTGATTGGGTACATAACCCATGGCAGCCAGTATCCAGCCGCTGGCGCCCTGACCGAATGATGTACCGAATTTGAAGGTAAAGTTGACGACGGCGACTATGAAGCCGCTGGCCCGCAGGCCGTACTTGGCGATGGTGTACTCGGTAACTTCCGGTACCATGGAGAAGAGGCAGACAAAGCCGACGCCGCCGATGGCGCCCCTTGCCAGGTTAACGATGTACCACGCAAGACGGCCGCCCGGGGTGAGTACCAAGGGCGCCATGAAGTACATCCCGACAGCGACGATTGCGGAGAAGGACCAGGCCATGATGCCGAGGTTGCGCTTATTCGGATAGATTTTCAGCAGGACGCCCATCAGCATGGCGGCGATCGTGCTGCCGAAAGAAGCGAAGGTCGCGTTCTGCGCCTGATACAGCACATTGCCTGCGTAGTAGGTCCAGAAGTAGATGCCCACGCCGCCGGCTAAGGCGCCGTTCAGGCCGTGGCAAAGGTGGGCGCCCATGAGCATGAGAGCAGGTTTGTTGCCTTTCAGGCACTTCATACTCTCGCTAAAGGGTACTTTCTCTTCTTCCGCAGCCGGCAGGATACGTTCTTTGGTGCCGTAGTAGCAGATGAAATAGAAGGGTGTGGAAATGACCAGGAAAATTACGGTCGCGTAGAAATAACCCGCTGCGCGGTCTCCGGGTACGAGGTAGATCGTCATCGGCAGGTAGGTAGCGGCGATGATCGCCATCACCAGGCTGGCGCTTGTCTGCCGCCAGGAGGTGAGGGTGCCGCGCTGGGCGTAGTCCGTCGTTAAGGTGGACTTCATGGCCAGGTGCGGTATCTCAAGGGCAGTGAAGGCCGCGACGAAGATAAAGTAGGATACGAAATAGCTGATGATCTGGACCGTATCCGAAGCGCCCGGGATCCGCATGAACAGCAGCAGACAGGTCAGGTTCGACACGATACCGGCGGGGATGATCCATGGGCGGTATCTGCCGTTCTTCGTGTGGGTGCGGTCCGCCATCGCGCCGATGATGGGGTCGTTGATAGCGTCCCACAGCTTATTCAACATCAGGAAAGTAGCAACGATACTCATGGGGATCATCGCCACGTCGGTCCAGTAATATGTAAGGTAGCCAAGCGGCAGGTTGAAGGGAATGATCATACCGATAACGCCGGCAGCGTAACAGAATCTTTCTCTATTGGATAGTTTGACTGCCGCTGATTCCAGGGTTGCATGTCCGGTTTCTGCCATGGAAAAGATCACCTTGCCTTCCTTATAAATTATAATTACGTGCAAATAAATCGGGATTTATCAGGTGTCTTCGAGGCTAGTAAATAAAATTAAGTAAATAAAGTAACATAAAAACGGTATGAAAGGAATCCCCTTCCTGCGTCTATTCTGTGAATCACCTCCTCAACAAATCATGGCGACCCTCCCGCCCAAAGCCGGAATGAGAACCTGACCGGTATTTATCATAGCAATACGATAGCGATACGGTCAGTCGTCATTGTGAAGCTTGAGGCCAAGTTTATCTCCAAAATCCATTATAGCACAAAAAAAACATAAAAAAACATAAAAAGAGAAAATGTCAATAAATTATTAATATCCTTAACTGATGTTGTCTTATNCGCGGCGGCCCGCTAACTATTGCACTGACCTGCTCCCGCAAAGGAAATCAGGATTCCTCTTGAAAGGTCAGATATTTTTCGAAGGACAAATGAACCAATGCCTTATCCTGACTGTAGGTGATCCTGTCCGCGGCCTCTTCCGTTGTGAAAAAACCGCCGTCCAGAAATCCTTCACTCTTGTTTATCCTGCAGCTTTCATCATTGGCCTGCATAATGAACCAGTCGACCTTGTTGCTAATCGGGGCTTTCCGGGATAGGGAAAAGAATTCATAGTAGGTTTCCCCCGCAGGGGCAAGAATTTTCGCATGGATACCGGCTTCCTGTTCTACCCGTTGAAGCGCTACTTCACCGGGGTGCTCTCCGTTTCTGATGACGCCTTTTGGCAGTACCCATTCCCCTTTGTCATTCTGCATCAAGAACACTTTGTTTCCCGCAAAAATCACGCCGCCCGCACAGTTTCTTTGTCTCACGGGGCATTCCTCCTTTTTATGTCTATTTATACGTTAAAGCGGAAATGGATGATATCCCCGTCCAAAACGACGTACTCTTTGCCTTCCAGCCGAAACAGGCCNTTTTCCTTCACTTTGGCCATGGAACCCAATTCCTGTATATCGTGAAACTTGACTACTTCCGCCCGGATAAAGCCTCTTTCGATGTCGGAATGGATTTTNCCCGCGGCACTTTTTGCGCTCGCGCCCTCCTCGACGGTCCAGGCCCGCACCTCGTCTTCACCGGCAGTGAGAAAGGAGATCAGGCCCAGAAGGCTGTACACCGCGCGCGCAAGCACGGTGATTCCCTGCTGCGTAATCCCCATATCTTCCATAAACATGGCCTTATCTTCTTCCGGAAGCCTGCTGATCTCCANTTCCATTTCCGCGCACAGGGTCAGCAGCGGGATATGCAGCCCCTCGCAGAGATCACGCAAAGCCTCCTCCTNCGGCCATGTCTTCTCGCCCCACTGGGTTTCATCCAGATTCACCACCGCCATACGCGGCTTTTCCGTTAAAAAAGCATAATGCCGGATCCCCAGCTTCTCTTCCTCCGAAAGCGNCATTTCCCGCATTGCGCCGCCNCCNTCCATCCAACTGAAGCAACGCTCCAAAAGCTGAAGTTCCTCGGCGTTTTCCTTCGTGATTTTTTTGCCGGCCTTGATCCGTTCTATCCTTCTTTCCACCAGTTCCAAATCGGCAAAGAGCATCTCCGTCTCCACTGCTTCCAGATCCCTTGCCGGATCGACCTCTCCCATTTCATGCGTCACCGTATCGGATTGGAAAGCCCGCAGCACATGCACCAGGGCGTCACAAGGCCTGACGTCGTTGAGAAACTTTGCCGCGCCTGAATTCCGGTTTTCACCGGAGACCGAAAAGCCGGCGACGTCGATTAAGTCAATTTTGGCATAGGTGGTTTTTTTCGGGCGGTACAGTGCGGACAGGAAATCGATGCGGCTGTCCGGTACAATGCCCGTTCCGGCATTGGCGGATCCTTTCGCGGCGGCTGCCTGCCCGCCTTCCTCCCGGCCGGTAAGCAGTTGAAATAAGGTAGTCTTTCCTGTTTGATTCAGTCCCACCAATCCGATTTTCATAAGGCCTCACCTCGCATGTTAAAATGTACTTGACTATACCCGGGCTTTCGCGGAAAATAGAAGTGCTATACGCGACCCTTAGTCGCTTACGCCTAATTAGCTATAACCCGTATACTGACGCTGAGGAGGGATTAGGATGAATGTTTTGATGATTAACGGCAGCCCCCATGAGGACGGCTGCGTATTTACGGCTTTGTCGGAGGTTGCGAAAGAACTGCATAAAGAAGATATTGAGACCACCATGCTCCATATCGGCGTGCAGCCCATCTACGGCTGCACGGGATGCGGATCCTGCAGGGGAAAAACGGCCTGTGTCTTT
>WRNN01000230.1 GCA_009776595.1 Clostridiales bacterium | reverse complement strand
TTCCGGTTTACGATTTGCGGCGGCGACACATCGGGCCTATGTGCCGGCGCTGGATGAGAACATCCTGGCGGACGAGGCGCCCGCCGGCGGCCCGCCTTCTCTCATGACGCCCGAAGCCGAATACGCGGATGGCGAGGAAACCTATCTAAGGGAAGTGTTTAAAGACACGGCGTTTTTCGGCACGCTGAAAACAGACAGAAACGGCAAGGGTGTTTTCACCTTCCAACTCCCCGATAATATCACCTCCTGGCGGCTTACCATGTCCGGTATAAGTAATGATTTATACGCGGGAAACGGCGTGCAGAATATCCTTGTTACCAATCCGATGTTTATCAGCTATACGCTGAATGATGAATTCCTGGTCGGGGACGTGCCGGCGATTGGCGTAAATGTATACGGTACAAGCCTGACCGGCAGGGAAAGGGTGGATTTTGAGGTATGGGATGAAAACAATCCTGATGTTGTATACAAAGCAAGCGGCGCTGCCTTTGAGCGAGTGAACATTGCCCTTTGGGAGATGAAAAATGTGGGCGCGAACGCGCTGATCATCAAAGCGAACGTCAGCAACGGGACAAGCGACGCGGTGAAGCATACGTATCAGGTGCTGCAAACCTACCGTGAGATGGAGGAAGCCGTGTATTATGATGTACGCCCCGATACCGTATTTAAGGTGGGAAGCGGCGGCCTGACCAACATCACCTTTACGGATCAGGGCAGGGGCGCCTTTTTGCGGCAGTTGCTGTATTTGCGCCGCGGCGCGTTCGGCGGCGACAGGATTGAAAAAATGCTGGCGCATAGGGAAGCGGATAAGTTGATTCAGCAATACTTCCCGGGTGTATATTTGAGCTATGCCAGAGATAGCTTTGATCCGAAGCGGTATCAACAGAGCGACGGAGGGATCTCCATTCTGCCCTATGCCGATAGCGATTTGGTAACGACGCTGAAGCTAATGCCCTATATTATGGATGAAGTCAATACCATTTCGTTGAAGAATTACCTTTACAGGATTTACCAGGAGGAAAATGCGGAAAACAAGGTAGGCGCCCTTTACGGCCTTAGCCTGTTGAAAGAGCCGGTGCTTTTGGATTTGGACAACTATGCCCTGCTCGACGGGCTTTCGGTAAAAGACGCTGCGTATATCGCGCTGGGATATTGCGCGATAGGGGAGAGGGAAGCCGCTTCAAAACTGTACGACGACCGGATTGCGCCGGGCCTGGAGCAAATAGCGCCGTATTATCGCGTGAATACCGGCGTGGATCAGGATGATATCCTGGAAGCGACGTCCGTCGCCGGTCTCCTTGCCGCAAAACTTGAAAAACCGGAAAAAGAAGGGCTGTATCAATATTGTGTAGCGAATTATGCAACAGATCTATTGATCAACATCGAAAAGCTTTCNTATATTGAACATGAAATGGAGAAGAGAACAGACCTGAAGGCTTCTATCAAGTATACGTTGTTCGGCGAAGAGTTTAGCCGGCAGCTCGGAAACGGCGGCAGCTATACTTTGCGGATTCCCGCGCAAAACATGAATGAATTTAAACTGCTTGAGGTAACGGGAGAGGTCGGCGCGGTATCGGTTTACATGATACCGATGACAGAGACAGGGGAAATGGATCCTGACATTACCGTCCGCCGCCGGTATTATCGAGCGAAGGAAAGCGAAAGCAGCACTACTTTTGAAGAGGGGGACCTGGTCCAGGTGCAGCTGTGGATTGATTACAGCAAAAAGGCAATAGACGGGTCGTACTGTGTCACCGATTACTTACCGGCTGGGCTCGCCTATATCAGCGATTCCGCGAAGATCGAAAACTCGCCCTATTTCGGACCTGTTTATACCCGCTATTGTGTGGTAGAAGGGCAGAAAATCATATTTTATGATTATAACGGCCAATTCGATAAAGATTATTTGTATTATTACTACGCGAGGGTAGTAAGCCCCGGAACGTATCAAGCCGAAGGCCCGCTTGTTCAAAATTTGGGCGCGAAGGAGTATTATACAGTCGGCGAAGATACGATAGTGGTGATTCAGTAGTGCTATGTTAAAGATTCACGATTTCCATACGGATATTGTCGTTTTCTATTGTGATGACGCCATAAGTCGCTTTACGCATGTCGTCGTGCCGCTCCATCTGCCCGGGGTTCATCAGCCATATCCCGTTCGATTGCTGTATCATGGCTTTATGGGTATGGCCATACAGCCCAATGTCTGCGCCGACTTCCTGCGTGCGATAGGAGAAAGCGGTCAGGCCGTTCTTCACGTTGTATTTATGCCCGTGTGTCATATAGATCAAGACGCCTTCCGCCTTGATCAATTGTTCGGTTTCTCCGGCTGCGCTGAAGTCGCAGTTCCCCTTGACCATATAGAACACTACGTTCCGGATCTGTGTATGCAGTTTCCTCGCATCACCAATGTAATCGCCCAAATGCAGGATGCGTCGGGCTTCGTCAGCCTGGCGGCAAGCGACATCCGTTCCGTGCTGCCGTGGGAATCGGAGATTACCAATAGTCTCATTGCACACACACTCGCTTTAAATAGATATATCGGGCATATCCGGTTTCGCCCCTTGGTATAATTGTATCATGCAAGCATTGATTTTACAGGATAAAAGCATTATGGTCAAGACGGTTATGGACAAGACGTCGAGCATAGACAAGACAATTATTCATGTGGATATGGACGCTTTCTACGCGGCTGTCGAGGCGCGGGACAACCCGGAACTCCGGGGCAAGCCGCTGATCATCGGCGCGCTTCCGGGCGAGCGCGGCGTGGTATCCACTTGCAGCTACGAGGCGCGGAAATACGGCGTCCGTTCGGCTATGCCCATCAGCGAAGCGCATAGGCTTTGCCCGGACGGCATTTATCTTCGCCCGAACTTTCACAAATACGAAGCGGCGTCCGCACAGATCCATGAAATCTGGGGCGGCTATACGGATATCGTCGAATATATTTCCCTCGACGAAGGCTTTCTGGACGTCAGCCGCAGCATGAAGATATTTGGCAGCGCCCCGAATATAGCCCATGCGATCAAAGAGCAGGTCAAGCTGCGGACCGGCCTGACCTGCTCCGTCGGTATAGGCTACTCCATGATGTCGGCGAAGCTCGCCAGCGAAGAGAAAAAACCAGACGGCTATTTCGAGATACGGACGCCCGAAGCCCTGAGAAACCTGATCATTGACCGGAGCGTCAGGGTTGTATATGGCGTCGGGCCGCAGACGGAAGCGGAACTGCAGAGGATAGGCGTATATACTGTGCGGGACGTCTATGCCAACAGGCAAACCGTCGTCAACGCGCTGGGCAGCCTGGGTAAGTTAATCGTTGACCTGGCGGATGGCGTCGACGAGCGCGAAGTGGCTGCACGGACAAAGTCCCTGTCTTTGGGGAAGGAGCATACTTTCCAGCAGGACGTCATGGATTTCGAATACCTCAAGGACGTCCTCCGGCTTATCGCAAGGGAACTGAGCTATCAGATACGGCTCAAAGGGATATATTGCCGCACTGTGACGCTGAAACTCACCTACAAAGGGATGAAACGGATCACCCGTTCCCAGAGCGGCGACGGCACGAACCGGGCGGCGGATATCTATGGCGCCGCCGCGTCCCTGCTCGAAAAGGTCGAGAAGCGTCCCGTCAGGCTGATCGGGATTACGCTCAGCGGCTTCACGGAGGCCACCATACAGCAGGCGTCGCTGTTTGACGCGGACGCTGGTAAACAGGCGGAAAAACGCGATTCCGTGATCCTGGCGCTTCAGCGCAGGTATGGGTTGGACGCGATCAAGACCGGGAGCGAGTTGCATGCAGAAAAGCGCCTTCA
>WRNN01000229.1 GCA_009776595.1 Clostridiales bacterium | reverse complement strand
TCAGCGTGGTTTTGCCGTGATCCACGTGCCCTATGGTCCCGATGTTTACGTGTGGTTTTGTACGTTCAAATTTTGGTTTACCCATTGATTTCCGCCTCCTTCAACGCGCATTGATCCGATGTCTTGCCAGTCGGATCAATGATTATTCTTGTTGGTCATCATAGTCTATAATATGAGCTAAAGCTATTTATGTCAAGGAATTTCCTCGACCTTTTTAGCCAACGACCGGCAAAGGCGGCAAGACCCCTTGGTCAAGCGCTGCCGAGAAAATAGTTCATCAGCTTTTCTCCTGCCAGAAAAAGAATTACGCCGCTGACGAATCCTTCGCCAAGCATATAGGAGCCGTTATAGAGCAAAGAATACAACCACAGAGGTTGATCCGGCGGAGCGTAAGCGGCCCAGATGATGATACCGGAAAGGAAATGGCAGATAAAGCGCAAGGAGAAACAAAACAGCGCGGCCGCCAGCAGGCGAAAGCGAACAGACAGGGTGCTTCGAAGGGCCCTATAGATCGGACCTGCCAGGCATAATACGCTGAAAGCGATTAGGTAATCCAGTAAGACAACCAGGCTGTAGTAGAGCAGATTTTCTACAGGAGGGGCATAAAAGCCGAGGAACATTTGAATCATGGAATAAGCAAACGCCACAGCCAGAGACCAGCGAAAGGAGTATTTCATCGAGACCAGCAGGATGGGAATCATGCTGCCGATGGTTACGGAGCCGCCGTTTGGCAGCTTGAATACGGCATATAAGCTCAATACGGCTGCTAAAGCCACCAGCAGCGCGCTTTCCGTCAAGGCTCTTGTTGTGCTTACTCCGGATCCGGTTCTTTTGTTTGTTTCCACTTGGATCATCCTCCCTATGTAGATATGTTGCGCAGGCGAAGGAATCGCGTTGCGCAGGCAGCCGGGATGCGACAAAAAACCCGGCAATCTGGAGATTACCGGGCCGGAAAACAGATTCTTTCCTACGCTGGCATTATCCAGATCAGGTGTAAGGGTCAGAGTACCTTCGTTACTCAGTCTCAGCCGGTCGGGACCAGCTCCCCATATGCATTTATATTGTCATGCTATCACAGATAAAGAGAAAAAGCCATGGCTTTAATGAAAATAATGTTTGCGCCGACGGGCCATCTTAGGCCATGAACAGGCGCCTCAACAATCAAGCAGGACAATTTCCCCGCAGCGTTCATTCGTATAACCGCCTAACTCGTCCAGCTTACGGGCGAAGGTATCGCTCTTCAGCGTAGAGATGAAGGCCTTGATGTGCGGTAAATCCAGAAATTCCGCCGGGATGGCGAAATCGTACTCCTCATCGCCTACGGGAATGAAGTCCAGATCCATGGCGTTCGCCGCGGATAAAATGCCAAGACCCGCGTCGGCGCTGTCGCCGGCAACCGCTGCGGCAACCGCCATGTGGGTAGCTGCTTCCCGGTCGTAACCCGTGATCGAGTCGGGCGAGAGGCCTTCCAATTTCAATTTATAGTCCAGGAGTACCCGTGTGCCGGCGCCGCGTTGCCGGTTGACATAGCGGCAGCGGCTGATATCTCCGATCCCTTGAATGCCAAGAGGATTGCCTTTCTTGACCATGATGCCCTGCACGCGGCCGACGCCTTTGATCAAGGCCATCTGCCGTCCGGGAAACATCTGCCGGAGTATCGGNATATTATAGTCGCCCGTCTCTTCATCCAACAGATGCGTCGGCGCGATATGGGCTTCGCCGTTTTTCAACGCCAGCAGCCCGCCCATACTGCCGACGTGGGTGCTGGAGACGTGTACGCCGGGGAAATGGTTTGGAATCAGGTCGGCGAGGACGTCGAGGATCAAATCATGGCTGCCGATACTGACGACGGTTTGTTCGAGATCCTCCGTACCCCGGCAGAGGATGACCTCCACTTCGGCGCCGGCTTCCAGGCCTTCGCGGTTCTGATCAATGACGCAAAAGCCGTCCGCCCTTACCATGGACATTGCGGCGCCGGCGCCCCGGGCAAGGGGGGAGGCTACCAGTCTTGCGCCGATGCGCCCGATCTTGACGCGGACATATTCGCGGTGCTTGAGGGAGGAAACCAGCCTTCGGGTCAGCTCCGCCCGAATGACAGGGGCGCCGGTTTGTCTGCGGCCTGTCAGTTTCGCCAATATCGGCGCCGCAAAATTATCATAAGCAAGATAGGCGGACACGGGATAGCCGGGAACGCCGATCACCGGCTTTCCGTTTACTATGGCAAGGATAACCGGCTTGCCCGGCTTCATCGCCACGCCGTGAACGATCACTTCGCCGATTTCGCGGAGGATGTGTACGCTGAAGTCTTCCCGTCCGGCGCTGGTGCCGGCGCTGATAAGTATCATATCGAAGCGTTTCGCTGCGTCGAGCAGACATTCCCGGATCAGGCTGTATTCATCCGGAATGGTGTCAATGCGGGTGGGGACGCCTCCGGATTGCCGGACCAGCGCTTCAAACATACGGGAATTCGACTCGATGATGCCGCCTTCTTTGATCTCCTCCCCGGGCTCCACCAGTTCGGTACCCGTGGGGATGATCGCTACCTCAGGGCGTTTTCGTACCGATATGCCGGTTATGCCGCCGGACAGAAGCACGCCAATATCAATCGGGCGGATTTGATGCCCGCCGGGCAAAAGCATTTCCCCCTGGACGATATCCTCGCCAACAGGCCGTATGTGCTGCCAGGCAGGCGCCGCCGCATGTATGACAATGGTCCCGCCATCGATTTCCTGTATATCCTCCGCCATAATCACTGCGTCAAAAGGCGGGCGGACAGGATCCCCCGTATCCACAACCAGGAAATCCACGCCTTCTGTCAATTGNAGNGGCGTCGCTTCGCCTGCGCCGTGTGTACGGGTGCTGATGACCGCGACGCCGTCCATGGCGGCGCTGTCATATAAGGGGGAATTATAGCGCGCAAATACCGCCTCCGCGGTGATTCTGTCCAAAGAATCGATAACGTCAATTTGCTCGGCTTCCACCTTGAGATGCTGTTGCAGCGCCTCCTGAAAGCGCGCCAGGGCTTCCTCAACAGGGAGATTCGTTAAGTAGAGATTCCGTTCCGCCATTTTCTTTCCTCCTACGATAAGTTTCGCACCCAACCTAAGCGGCTTGAACTAAAACAAATGCACCAGGACGATCTGTCCCGACGGCAAGCCCTCGGTATCCCTGTCTACAATAAAATAGCCATTGGCTTTGGTCAAGGTGGTGATGAGACCTGACTTTCCATAAATAGGATCCGCGATATATTCGCTGCCTGTCCATTCCAGCGAGACGGGCCAACAAGTAAGTCTTCCCGGCGATGAAGCGACGTTTCGCGCAAGNCGCGCGGGAATAGCGGGGCTTGGGGGGCAGGCGCTGATTTCGCAAATCAACCAGCCGAGCAACAATTCGAACACCATCATAGCGGATACGGGATGTCCCGGCAATCCCACCAGCAGTGTCTTTGAGGCGTCGTCATATCCAAGGATCGTAGGTTTGCCAGGCTTGATCGCCATACCGTGCGTGTAAACGCCGGGCGAGGATACGCTGTCAATCAGCTTTCTGGTGATGTCTTTCTGCCCTTGGGAACTGCCGCCGGAGACGACGACAATGTCTCCGGCTTTCATTGCTGTTCGCAAAGCCCTTTCAAGAGCAGATTCATCATCCGGCAGCACGTCGGCGGAGATGACATGAAATCCGCTTTTTTGCGCCAATGCGGTCAACGCCAGGGTATTGACGTCCCTGATTTGCCCAGGCGCGGGATCCTGCTGCGGCGGGATCAGTTCGTCGCCTGTTGACAGAATCGTCAAGCGGGGCGGTACATATACCTTGATCAAGGTG
>WRNN01000228.1 GCA_009776595.1 Clostridiales bacterium | reverse complement strand
TTGCTTCCAGGTAGCAGCTGTTATGAACAGGCGCTATATTCATGTAAGCGTCCATGCCTGCCAGCACCGCCTCGTCGAGAAGATGCACGCCATAGAAGCCTTTTGCGAGAACCGTTTTGAAGCCAATCGCGTCGATTTGTTCTATGCTGTCTATCACCGGAGCGGATAAGCCGGTCAGGTATTGGAAAAAGAGTTGAATGCCCGCGGTGTAACCTGGAATGTCCTGCTGCTCCCTTGTAATGCGATAGCCTGTGCAGCTATTCTCATAGTGAAAAATTGCGTTCTTCCGATCGCCTACACGTTCGACCCTTGCCGTTGCTAGAGGTTCTTGTGACGGCATATGGTAGAGCTTAAACTTGAGCGACGTACTGCCGACATTGCACACTAAAATGTTCATTATGGCGACTTAACCAATCAGAAGCTGAATGTTGAATTTTTCTCTAAGATTAGCAAATGTAGCCGGATCCTTCGCGCGTTCCGGGTCATACTTCAAAATCGAGGCGCGATCGAGCATATAGGCTTGCATACGCGGCAAGCCGCCCACATCGTACATCACGGCGTCCGTTAAGGCTTCTATGCTGCAATTCCCGAGTTTCGGGACTTTGACCACACAGCCGGGTTTTGCGATAAATTCTTCGTCAAACACCGTAAATTTAACCTGTCCCGCCGTAACATAATACATTTGTTGCTGGGTGCAGAATTTCCTCGTTTTGACCTTGTACCCCTTTTCCATCTCATAGGCCCAAAGTTCGTTGATACCGCCGTTTTCCCAGCGTGCGGTGATCATTTTCGCAGTGACGCCATCCAGTTTGAAAGTCGCGAGAGGGCGGCTGATATGGCGCACCGTGCTGCACTGCTCGACAGGGGCTTCTTCCCAGACCGGTGTTTCGCGCGCGAAAGAGCCCGTATCGCTGCCGCCCATCCGCATGCTTGCTGGGTACTCGGGATCATTCCGAAAATCCGGATCCCTTGCGAGGAGAGTAGGGATAATCGCTGTGTTAGCATTGATCGTCATCCCGTGGCCAAAAAGGCGGTACTTGGTAGGCGAATAGAATCGCATGGCATGCGCTTCATAAGGCTGAATATGGAGGATACTGCCCTGCTCGACGAAGACTTTCTTCCCGTTGACATATAGATCCATGCTGCCCTCGTCGACGAAAAAGATCTCCCAGCCGGTATAGTGCTCATGGCAGTGCAGAGCCGTTTCCTCACTGCCGGGAGAAGGGGGGTACATGACAGAATCGGTGATGTAGAAGAGCCTATCGGGGCCTTCCGCGAAGCTGAGGGTACGCTGGTCTTCCCCTTTGTTGCCGTCGGGGCGTATAAACGATGTGGCATACATCCAACTGTCCTCATTGTTGAAATCCAGGAAATAGGGGTGTGGCATTTTGTATCCTTCCTTTCATTATAGATCTACCATTATTGATCATACGTCAGAAACCCGCTAAAAGCAATAGAGCCATAAGCAGGATGTAAGCCGTAAGCGGGATATCTGTTCCATTGGCTGCCAAGCATGTGTTTCACGACTTTCTGTTCCTATCGTAGCCTCGGTAAACATGCCGCTCGTCACCTACTGAGTCGGCGTTGAACTGTATCGAACGGCCATGCCTGTTTTCGCCTTTTCTCAGGTTATATTTTGCCCAGCGCTTTCAGCACTTTGGCCGGCGTTGCCGGCGGATCGACCCATACGCCGGTGGCGTTGTGGATGGCGATGATGACCAGATGGGTGTTGGCCAGAGAATGACTGATGCCGCTTGCGCCATAGGCGGCGTTGCTGGCCCTGGTTTCGAGAAACTGCCGTTCAACCGGCGCCACATCCAGGATGCCGGGCTTTTTGTATTCGATCATATTGTTGTTCAGCAGGACGCCGCTGCGTTTGTCATAGATATAGTCTTCCAGCATCTGGCAGCCCTGGCTGAAATACATGACCTGGTCGATTTGGCTTTCCAGCGAGGTTGGGCGCAGGACCAGCCCGGGATCGGCTACCGCGGAGAAACGCAGGATCTCGACTTCCCCGGTCTCCGTATCCACAGCCACTTCGCAGTAAGCCGTGTTCATGACGTCGAGGATTTGCCCCATTAAGCCGGTTGACCAGACGGATAGCGGGGGACGCCCGATATAGGTGGCAAAGAGGTTTTCTTCGGACGCCTGTTCGATAGGCACGCCCTTNTCCGGTTCTGCCTTGATAAANACTCTGCCNTCCGCCATGTCCAGATCCTCCGGCNGCAGACCTTTAAAAGGACCGGGAGGCGCTTTGGAGGGCGCGGCGCCCATACGGCTTGCGGGCGGNGGGTTCTCCGCGTTATCGATCGCTGCCTGCAGAATCAGCTTTTTCAATTTGTTCGCGCACTCTTTCATCGCCCAGGCGGAAGCGGTGCTGCCGTCGGAACCGCCGCCCATCGGGGTGAAGGGTTCGCGGTAATCGAAGTCGATGCTGACGTCCTCGTACTTGAGTCCCAGTTCTTCCGCGACGACCATGGCGTTGCATTCGGCGCTGTAGACGCCAAACAAAGGACCTTGCGTCGGCATATGGACGACACCGTCGCGGTATTCGAGTTTGCACCTGTATATGGCGCCGGAGTGGCGGGGACACATCTGATAGCGGAAACTACTGCCGTGCATACGCCCGTCTGGCAGCGTCCTNGTTCCGGATTTATGCCANGNCTGACCCATAAGCTTTTTCCCCGCTTCGACACACAAATCAAAGCTGGGTACCGGATTCACGTCGTCCTTCGATGTGGGGCCGTGGAGATTCCTTCGCGCGACTTCTGTCGGGTCGATATCCAGCTTTTCGGCGATCAGGTAAATCGCCATTGTAAGGGAATCCCAGTTGAAGGGGCAGTGCTGCCCGGAAACAAACATCATGCCGCGATTGGAGTCCACGATTTCCATACGCTGGCGAACATTTTTGCAGCTTAGCGTATTGTAGGGGCCCTGTATCAGATCGCCCACGTTGCCGAATGTCGAACTGCCGCGCACGCCGTTGTCGGCAACGGAGAAATCGTCGACAGCCGTAATGATCCCGTCGTTGGTAAATCCGACTTTCATATAGACATAGCGTTCGTTCATCTGCATATCATACATTTCTTCGCGGGTGTTGATACAGCGGACGGGCTTGCCTGCGCGCTTCGCAAGCAAGGGGGTGATCTGCTGCGATTTCCGCAGGCCCCAGTCGCAGTATTTGCCGCCCATAAACAGCCCTTCCTGGATCACCTTTTCATTGGGCAGGTTGTAGAGGGAAGCTATGCGTTCTCTGGAACGCACCGCGCCCTCGATATGCAGGTTCGCGCCTTCGCCCTGGTAAGGATCCCGGGACCACCAGGATACTGTGCCGGAGGGATTGGGGATATGGGACGAGAAAGCCGGGTTATACAAACTGTACTCGGCGATATGATCCGCTTCGCCGAAGCCGGCGTCTATATCACCGGAAGTCATATAGGCGGAGTAGACATTCCCTCTTTTCGGCGGGGTATCTTCGCTATACTTACGGCCGCCGAAGGAGGGCTGGAGGTTTTCCTCCGGACGGATCACCGGCGCGTCCTCACGCCTGCCCTCGAGCAGGTTCACGATATGCGGCTTCACTTCCCACTCGACTTCCAGCAGACGCAGCGCCTCTTCGCAGATATCCTCGTTCTCCGCCACCACAATGGCGCCCACCTCGTCGCCTTCTTTGTCGGCGATATTGTCAAACAATGGCCTGGGCTCGCCTCTTGCCGGTCCCATGTTTAATTCCTTCAAGTCTTCATCTTCCCAGGTGAGAATATCGACCACGCCGGGAAGCGCAAGGGCTTTCGTGCAATCGATGCGCAGAATTTTCGCATGCGCATAGGGGCTGTGAAGAAATTTCGCGTGCAGCAT